>JAZQKU010000061.1:0-6883 GCA_045542315.1 Eubacteriales bacterium
GCCTTCGAGGGTAGAGTTAAATGAATTTGCCGCAAAACGGACACCCGCCGCAACTATATAAAATATTATAACCGAAAGAGAGGCTGCTATAACCTTTAAAAGCTTTTTCATTTTTATCACCGTTTTTTTCTTATATTGTAACACAGTTGACGCTAAAAATCTTGAATTTTTCATTAACAATGATGAATAAAGGCGTTTTTTAGGTAAAAACTACCCAAAAAGGTAAAAATAAGGAAGGAAACAGCTATGAAAAAACTAAAGGCTTTTGTATTAAGACTCTTTTTGTGGCTTGCCGTTTCGGTTGTAACGGTCGTGAGTGTCGGCGCGGTTGAGGCGCATCAGGCCGAAAATACCCTTTCGAGACTCGGCTCGCAGGGTGAAGAGGTAAGGCTCGTTCAGGAAAAGCTCATATCAAAGGGGTACCTTTGCAAGGGCGACGCCGACGGCATCTTCGGCACCAAAACCCTGAATGCGGTAAAGCGCTATCAGAAGGATAACGGACTCGTTGCCGACGGCATCGTCGGCGCAAAAACGTTACAGTCACTCGGAATAAAGGAATCGGAGAAAAATAATCCCAACCGCGATAAAAACCTCGAGCTTCTTGCAAGAGTTATTTCCGCCGAGGCACGCGGCGAACCCTACGAGGGACAGGTGGCAGTCGGAGCCGTGGTTTTGAACAGAGTAAAGCACCCCTCTTTTCCAAACACCGTTTCTGCGGTCATATACCAGAAGGGGGCCTTTGATACGGTGACCGACGGGCAGATAAATTTAGAGCCCACCGATTCCGCATACCGTGCCGCAGCCGACGCGATGGCGGGTGTTGACCCCACGGGCGGCTGCATCTATTTCTACGACCCCCGCTACACCTCGAATAAATATATGCTTTCACTTGCAATTTCCTACCGCGTCGGCAACCACGTATTTTCAAAAGGCCCCAATTAAAAAATATATTGACAAATTTCCTTTTGAGTGTTATAATGATTAAAATGATATTAAACCGTTGACGCGGAGATAACGGCAATCATGCCTTTACAGAGAGCCCGTGACGATGAGAGTCGGGTATGAAACAGGTTGTCAAATGGACCGCTGAGGGTGCAGTCAAATGCCTTTTGGCAGAGTATTCTGCAACGTACGGCACACGTAAGCTGTCGGGGATATGATAGTATCCCGTAAGTGCGCGTTTAACGCGAATCAAGGTGGCACCGCGGATTTTGTTTATTCGCCCTTGACAGATTACCTTCTGTCAGGGGTTTTTTGTTATGTTACTTACAAAGCGATGGCAAATCTTGCCAAAAGAAATTTAACTTCTCAACATATTTTCGGAGGAAAGAAAAATGAAATTCAATAACGTTGATTTTGATACCTATTTTAAAAATTATCCCGATAAAAACGGCTATTTCGGCAAATACGGCGGCTCCTACATAACTCCCGAGCTTCAGAAGGCCATGGACGAAATAACCGAAGCCTATTTCACCATCTGCAAGTCGGCAAAGTTTATAAGCGAGCTTCGCCGCATAAGAAGAGATTTTCAGGGACGTCCCACCCCTATTTCTCACCTCGAGCGCCTTTCCAATTCACTTGGAAACGTTCAGCTTTACGTAAAGCGTGAGGATCTTAACCACACCGGCGCTCACAAATTGAACCACTGCATGGGCGAGGCGCTCCTTGCAAAGTTTATGGGCAAGAAAAAGGTCATTGCCGAAACCGGCGCAGGTCAGCACGGTGTTGCTCTTGCCACCGCCGCCGCATATTTCGGTCTTGAGTGCGATATCTATATGGGATCCGTTGACATAAAGAAGCAGGCTCCCAACGTTGCGAGAATGAAGATACTCGGCGCAAACGTCGTTGAGGTAACTCACGGTCTTCAGACTCTCAAGGAGGCGGTTGATGCAGCCTTCGCAGCCTACGCAAGAGAGTATAAAGATGCGATCTATTGCATCGGCTCGGTGCTCGGTCCCCACCCCTTCCCGATGATGGTGCGCGATTTCCAGAGCGTTGTGGGAATTGAGGCAAGGGAGCAGTTTACGTCTATGACGGGCGAGCTTCCCGACGCTATCGTCGCCTGCGTTGGCGGCGGCTCAAACGCTGCGGGATTTTTCTCGGGCTTCCTTAACGATCCCGTTGACATCTACGGAATCGAGCCTCTCGGAAGAGGCGCAAAGCTCGGCGACCACGCCGCAAGCCTTCAGTACGGCACCGAGGGCGTTATGCACGGCTTCAACAGCATAATGCTCAAGGACGAAAACGGCGAGCCCGCACCCGTTTACTCGGTAGCAAGCGGACTTGACTATCCCTCTTCAGGCCCCGAGCACGCATTCCTTCACGAGCTTGGCAGAGTTAAATACGACGTTATCGACGATAACGACGCTATCGACGCCTTCTTCACCCTTTCCCGTCTTGAGGGCATTATTCCCGCAATCGAAAGCTCTCACGCCGTTGCCTACGGCATAAAGCTTGCAAAGCAGATGGGCAGAGGCTCTGTGCTTATCAACCTCTCGGGCAGAGGCGATAAGGATATGGATTACGTCCTCGAGAACTTCGGAATGAGATAAAAATTATACCCGAGCGGAAATCCGCTTGGGTATTTTAATTTTAAAATTGAACTTTTTAAACAGCTGTGATATAATAAATAAAAAGCTTATGTAAATGGGGTCACGAAAATGAATTTTACCGAAATCGCAGAAAACAGACAGTCAACCCGAAGCTACGATCCCGCCAAAGAGATAGAGGAGGAAAAGCTCCTTGCTATTTTAAATGCGGCGCGTCTTTCGCCCTCCGCCTGCAACGGTCAACCCTATAAAATCACCGTGTGCAAGGGCGAGGCGGCAAAAAGCGTTGCAAAGGCAACGCAGGGAATGGGAATGAATAAATTTGCCTCCGACGCTCCCGTGCTTTTGGTCATTTCCGAAATGCCCTACGTTAAAACGGCGGCCCTCGGGGCAAAACTCAAGAATAACGACTATCGCTCGATAGATATCGGCATCGCGGCGGCGTATATTACAGCGGAAGCGGCGGCAAGAGGAATAGGAAGCTGCATTCTCGGCTGGCTCGACGATGAAAAGATAAGGGAAATTTGCGGCACAAACGGTAAGGCGCGCCTTGTGATAACTCTCGGCTATCCGAAAGAGGATGATAAGCTTCGCGAAAAAAAGAGAAAGCCGATAAGTGAGCTTGTAAAAACTGTTTTATAAGGTGGATAAAATGTTCGATTTCAAAAACAAGGTCGCCGTAATCACGGGCGGCGCAAGAGGAATAGGGAAATGCATCGCAAATGAGTTCAAGGCCGCAGGCGCAAGCGTTTATATAATAGACGTTATTCCAAACGACTGCTTCACAGGCGATATTGCCGATAAAGAAAACCTTGAAGAGTTTTCAAAAAAGGTAATATCCGAATGCGGTAAAATAGATTATCTCATAAATAACGCAGCTCCTGCAATGTGCGGAATAACAAGCGGAAGCTACGAGGATTTTGAATATGCCTTAAAGGTCGGTGTCGCGGCGCCGTTTTACCTTTCAAAGCTGTTTGCGCCTCATTTTAAAGAGGGAGGAAGCATTGTCAATATCTCCTCCTCGCGTGACAGAATGAGTCAGCCCGAGACCGAAAGCTATACGGCGGCAAAGGGAGGAATTTCTGCGCTTACTCACGCTCTCGCGGTAAGCCTTGCGGGAAAGGTCAGGGTAAACTCCGTTTCTCCCGGCTGGATAGACACTTCCCACACCGCTTACACCGGCCCCGACGCCTCACAGCAGCCTGTCGGCAGAGTGGGAGAGCCCAAGGATATATCAAACGCCGTACTCTATCTTTGCTCCGATATGGCAGGCTTTATCACGGGGGAAAATACCTGCATCGACGGCGGAATGACCCGCCAAATGATTTACCACGGCGATAACGGCTGGAGTCTTTTTGAATAAAAGAATTTCATTCCCCGCTCGAAAGAGCGGGGAATTTTTTTATGCAGTTTCATTTTTTTATGTTTTTTGAGTGATTTTATTATATATTGTAGCATTATTATGTGATATAATTTAAATACACTATTATTTAAGGAGCAAAAAAATGAAAAGAAAAGTTTTGGCTGTTATAATTGCAGCGGTAATGCTTTTGCCTCTCGTTTTTGCGGCATTGCCCACTTCTGCCGCCGAAGCATCGGCAAAAAGCGGCTTAAGCAATACTCCGTCTATCATAGGCTCGCAGTACAGAGTCTCAGGCAATGCGGGAATTAGATTTCTCGTTAGAGTTGCAATGTATAACGACGTTAACAACAGCGAAACCATTGAAAAGATGGGTATGCTGATTATTCCCTCCGATAAGCTCAACTCCGCTTCGGAGCTTAAATTAACGGAAAACGGGAAGATCAACGGCGTTTCCTATCTTGATATTCAGGCAAAATACTGGTACGATACAGATGAAAAGACGTATATGGAATACACGGCGGTGCTGGTAGGAATACCCAACGAGGCAAGACAATTCGCCGCAGTTGCTTATATACTTTATAAGGACGGCTCCGTTGTATATTCCGAGCCTATGGAGAGAAGCATTGCCGGCATAAAGTCGGGCGCTCCCGACTGGACTGCACTCCCGAATACTGTTTCGGGCGAGGGCAGCGGAAAAATCACCGTTAATAACGACGGCTCTGTTTACTTTGATAACCCCTCGGGCGGTTGGATGGCAATAACTGCGGCAACCTATAATAAAAAGATAAAGGTTGACGGTCTTGAAATAAAGCTGAATATTCAAAACCTTTTCACGGGTACTGACGCAGTATGGCTCCCGAATGCACTTGCCATGCTCTTTACAGCCAACCTTTCGGCCGACAAGGCAACAGCGCTCGTTCCCCACGACGTAAACGGCGACGGCGCCTACGACCCGAGCAGCTGGATAAATCCCATGTCAGGCAACAGAACGGGCGTCAACACCAAGGCAAGCTCCTCTGCGGCGGCTACCTTTACCCTCTTGAACAACGGCGAGACCTACGCGATTTTCGGCGGTATGATATCGGCGATAAAGGTGGGCTACGCCGAGGTCGTTACCACCGCTGTTGAAAACGGTAAGGATTTCATTCTCAAATTCAAGCTTGACGGAAACAGCGTGAAGCTCTTTATCGACGGTATTGATATCGGAGTTTCATTCCTTGCTTCCGACGTGGTTGATGCCGACGGAAAGGCTTATCTTTCCTTCACAAACGCTTCCTACGGCACCGCTCACCTCGGCGTCACCGTTAAGGCAATCAACGAGCAACCCGCAAGCAGCTTTAACGGCGCGGAGATACCCGAGCCTCCCGCTCATCTCACCGAGGTTCCCGAGGGCTACGTCGGCGTTTACACCAAGGCAGACCTCAACAACGTAAGAAGCAACCTCTCCGGAAACTATATTTTAATGAACGATATTGAGTTTACCGCAGCCGATTATGCCGAGAACGGCAGCTATTACAACGGCGGCAAGGGCTTTGCCCCCATCGGAAGCGACGGTCAGGACGCCTTTACAGGCATTTTCGACGGTAACGGCTATGCGATAAAGAATTTGTATATCAGATTAGAGTCGGACGGCGTTACACCCGTTTACGCAGGCCTGTTCGGATATCTTAAGGACGCAACCGTTAAAAATCTCGGCTTGGAGGACGGCAAGGTGGCGGCGTATTTAAAATCAGGCGAAACACCCGAAAACGCACCTGCTGTTTCACCTCTTTTCGTCGGCGGTATCGCGGGATACGTAGGCGATAACAGCAATGTAACCGACTGCTACAATTCAGGCAACACCTACGCGAGCTACGACGGTGCCGCAGACCCCGAGCGCTTCTTTGATTTTGCACCTCCCTCGCAAACTCCCGACGATTCGTCGGCGGTGATCGTTTCCTCTCTTGCCGCGCTCGGCACAAAGGTCGGAAGCGAAATATTCCTTGATCCGATGAATGTCGACAAAATGGTTATCACGGGTTTTAAGGACCTTGAGGCAAACGGCATATATTACAGACTTAACTATGCAAACAGAAATATCTATAACACCTACCTTCAGGGACTTGCATGGCACACCTCGGGCGGCAAGGTAAGATTCCGCACCGATGCGGCAACGATAACCATTGAAGCAACGATGAATAACTTTACCCTCGCTCCCAATATGGACCTCACCGCAACCGCGGGTATGGACGTTCATTCGGGCACGGGCGAGGATCTCAAGTGGGTCTGGACGGTTTGTCCCGACAGTAACGGAAACCTTAAAACGACCTTGAATCTCCGCGATCCGGGCGTGATGAAGGATATAGTAATAACCCTTCCCATATTTGCGGGAATAAGCTCCCTTAAGATAGGTCTTCCCGAAACGGCAACGCTCGGAGACCCCACACCGAGAACGGTTGAAAAGCCCATCGTATTCTACGGCTCGTCAATCACCCACGGCGCCTGCTCGTCGTCACCCTCAAAGGCATACGTCAATATGCTTGCGACCAAGCTCGACGCCGATATAATAAACCTCGGCTTCAACGGAAGCGCCCACGGCGAGAGCTATATGGCAGAGTATATCGCGGGAATAGATATGTCGGCGTTCGTAATGGACTACGACCACAACTCCGACCTTACCGAGCTTGCGGCAAACCATTACAACTTCTACAAGACAGTCCGCGACGCAAACCCCGACGTTCCGATAATAATGGTCTCGAAGAGCGACCGCTGGATAAGCGATAACGACATTGACGCCCAGAGATGCGCGATAATAAAGGCGTCCTACGACAAAGCGATAGCAGAAGGCGACGAGAATGTTTATTTCGTAAACGGAATCTACTCCTACGGCACAAACCAGAGAGACTGGTTTATGGCAGACGGCTGTCACCCCAACGACCTCGGAATGTATTATATGGCGGCAAATATCTACCCCACCTTGAAGGCGGCACTT
>JAZQKU010000062.1:0-4681 GCA_045542315.1 Eubacteriales bacterium
TGGCCCCAGGCAGGTGTTGCTTACAACAAAAAGGTTAAGGTTGACGGCGCAGAGTTCGTTATCAACGCAAAAGCATTCACCGATGCTTCTCCCAACGGCTATGCAGGCATTCACTTCTCTGCAGGTGAGTATTCGGGGTTCGGCGTTCCCGGCATCCTCGGCGCAAGAACCTATGCTGTTGTGGTTCCGAATGCTCTCAAGTCGGTTTCCTTCACCGTTTACGGCACCACTCTTAAAATTTGGGTTGACGGCGCAGGCGGATCTTACGATACCAACGTTGCAATCGCTCCCGAAACCGACGTTACCGTTAAGTTTGCTGTTGAAGATGGCTATATCGTATTTTACGTAAACGGCACTAGGCTTCAGAAGAGCACTGATGACGGTATGGTTGACATTGCTATCCCTGTTGACGGTATCATCGACGCAGACGGCAAAGCATATCTTGCTCTTTCTGCAGTTGGTTACGGCGGCTCGGGCACTGAAGCTTTCACCGTTAAGACCATAAACGGCCAGCCGGCAAACACCTTTGATGGCGCCGATAATCCTAATCATATTCCCGCTCCCACCCCCGATCCCGAGCCTGATCCCGATCCTGACGTTCCAGTAATTGATACGGAGTGGACCGAGATCACACCCGGCACAAATCCTGAAAGTGTACTGAGCGGAAGCTTATATAATTCTGAAAACGAAATAGTCCTTGATACCTATACAAACGGCGGTTGGTTTACCTCTGTTGCGGCTGTATACTCCAATAAAGTTAAGATCGACGGTCTTGAGATCGTTATGAAGCTTGAAAACTTTTGGACGCAGTCAAATGAAGTTTGCTGGCCTAATGCCCTTGCGCACACTCTTGCGGTAAATCTTTCGGCAAATAAACCGACAAAGTACGTAAGCTATGCGAGCGTTTCCGAAATTAACGTTATGCAAGGCGCAAAAAACGGCCTTGACCTTGAATGCGCAAAGACTGCTGCCGCCGTATTTACGTTAACTAACGATATTGAAAGTTGGGGACTTTTCGGCGGAATGTCATCAGCGCTTCCCGTTGAATTTACTCAACCTATATGCGACCTCGTTGCAGACGGCGAATATTTCACTCTTAAGTTTGTGGTTGTAGGCGAAAACGTTTATCTCTTTATTAACGGAAAGTCGATAGGTGCTTCCTTTAAGCTTGCCGACGTTGCCGATGCTGAAGGTAAAGCTTACCTTTCCTTCTCTGCAGAGGGCTACGGCGGTGCAAGCGCAAATATGACGGTAAAAACTATTAACGGACAGAATGCCAACGACTTTACTCCCAACGAATCCGGTCTTCCCGCAACTCCCGAATTCAAACCTGAGGAAGCACCTTGGGGCTCTCATGAGACCGAGGGTGATTCAGGTACTGTAGATTATGACGATAAGGGCGAGATGGATTTCAATAATACCTCTGAAAACGGCAGTTATTCGGGTGTTACCCTCGAAAAGAAGTTTAGGTTGAGCGACATCAGCTTGTCCTTCAGAATGAATAAATTTAAGGGTGGTTCTAAATCCAGCTACTTCGGAATTTTGCTTTCCGATACCGTTCCCACCTCGGCAGGTATCGGCATTGCAGGCGACAGAGCTCCCTCACCCGATATCGGCGACGGCAAGGGCTTTATGCTCTCCTTCTATAATACCTCCGAATCCGGCAACCTTATTTCAATAATTTCCGACGGACTCCCCGGATATCATCTTGTTAAGGATGTTGCAAAATACAGCGACCTCATAAGCATTTCTTTCAGCGAGCCCTTCAAGGTTGGAGAGGATTACTACGTTGAGATATACGTAAATAACTCCGCAGTTTACGAGGAGGTCACCGAGGGAGGAATTACCGATTTCGTAGTTCCGCGCTTTAAGGTCACCGACCTTATGGACGAAAACGGCGAGGTTTATATTACTCTCGTTACCGTTGCTGAGGAGGACACCGAGGCAAACGTTAAGGTTACCGAGGTAAACGGAAGCGCACCCGGATACGTTTCAGAAAAGAATAAAAAGGAAAACAAAGCTAACCCCTTGGGTGCACAGATAAGAAACGGCGGAGAAAAAGGCGGTATAAGATTTGCCTTTGAAATGAATAAGACTGATTTCAGCGGAAACCTCACCGTGGATCCCACGACAGGAGTGGCTTCGTTTGAAAACGTCGTAAAGTACGGTGCGCTTATCATTCCTCTTGATAAGATTGAAAATAAGAACCCCTCGAAGCTGCGTCACACCTCTTCCGGTAAGATCGGCTCCGTATCTTATCTTGATATTGAATGTAAACTTCTTTATGAAAACAACAGCGATTCCATCGTATTTACCACCGTTCTGACCGATATCCCCTACGCTAACGAGGGTGAGAAAAACTACGATAGAGATTTCGTTGCGGTAAGCTATATTCAATATGCCGACGGCGCAATAGTTTATTCCGCTCCCTGTATAAGAAATATTAAGGAAATAGCTACAGCTTTGCAAAACAGCTGATTCCGCGTTAAAAGATTCAAACAAGAGCGAAGTCTATACGGCTTCGCTCTTGTTGTATAATAAAAAATCCACCCGTTTTTCGGGTGGATTTTTGTTCAAAGAGAAATTATCAAAAATGTAAATGCCGTGAGAATTATCAGGAATGCAAAGTTGAAGGCGGAGAATTTAAGAAGATAGGAGAGTATCTTTTTCGGGTTGCGCTTTGAATATTCGTTGAAGGTAATAAGGCTTGCAAGCGACGAAATGAGAGTTCCCACGCCGCCGATGTTAACGCCGAGCAAAAGCTCCTTGTAATTTTCGGTAAACTGCGAAAGCAGTATTGCAGAAGGCACGTTGCTTATAACCTGGCAGGAAAGAACAGAGAAAAGCAGGGTGCTTTTTCCAAGAAGAAAGGAGAAAAACTCCCTTACCGCTTCTATTCTTGCCATATTTCCCGAGAATATAAAGAAGAAAACGAAGGTGAAGAGCAAGGGATAATCGACCTTTGAAAGGGCCTTTCTGTCAAGGAAAAGCAAGGCGGCGGGAATTACGATAAGTCCTGTAAAATAGGGAATGCCTCTGAAAACTATTGCAATGGCAAGGGTAAAGAGCGCCATATATATCGCAACTCTCGAGTGCGGCATACGGTTGTCGATGTCCCTTATCATAAGCGGCTCGGGCTTTACGAATATTATGCAGCAAACGGTGATAAGCGCTACCGAGAGAATAAAGGGAGGCGCCATTATCGACATAAATTCAACGTTTGGAATGTGGAATTTGGTGTAGAGATAAAGGTTCTGCGGGTTGCCGAAGGGAGTCAGCATTCCGCCGAGGTTTGCCGCAATGTTTTGCATTATAAACGTAAACGCCATATATTTGTGCTTGTCGGTTGCGTTTAATACGTAGTAGCCGAGGGGCAAAAAGGTGAGTAACGCCATATCGTTTGCAATGAGCATAGAGCCGAGAAAGGTTATGTAAACGAGGGCAATTACGGTGAGCCGTGCATTTTTAAAGCATTTTACCACCTTTTTTGCCATGGTGTAGAAAAATTTTAAATTGCGAAGGGCCTGGACCACTGCAAGCACGCAAAAAAGACAGGTGAGCGTTTTGAAATCGAAATATCCGAGATAAGCCGCGTCGGGCGGGACGAAAAAACAGGTAATTGCCGCTGCAAAAAAGGCAATTACCGTAACGGTATTTTTCTGAATGAATTTGATAGAGATATCAACAAGCTTGCTCATAAATTTCTCCGAAAATGCAAATTGCGTTGAAAAAAGCACTTGCAAAAGGCAAGTGCTTTTGTGGTCGAGGTGACAGGACTTGAACCTGCGGCCTCTGCGTCCCGAACGCAGCGCTCTACCAAACTGAGCCACACCTCGTTATCAGCCTTAATATTATAGTTGTTTTGCGGGATAAAGTCAAGAGTTTATGAAAAAATGTTTGATTTATTCACAAAAAACGGTTGAAATTTTGCGCTTTTGGGAATATAATATAACAAAAAGAGGGAGAGACAGGACGATGCAGATAACTCGTTACCAATTCAAAATCGGGAAAAAGCTGAAATTTGTCTTTCTTTCCGACCTTCACGGCTTCAAGCTGAAGCCGATAATCGATGCGGTGGAAAAGATCCTGCCCGACGCCGTGCTGGTGGGCGGCGATTTCATTCATTCAAACGAGGATTATGAAAGCGGTCTTTTGCTTTTAAAGGAGATGGCGTCGCGTTACACTACCTTTGCTTCAATAGGAAACCACGAGCGGCGGTTTTCGGAAAATCTTTACGTTGCCGTAAATAAAACGGGCGCCTATTTACTTGACAATGACTTCACCGACTTTCGCGGCGTGAAAATCGGCGGTCTCTCGGCGCCTTACGAAAGAAAACACTGCAAATCCGAGGCGCCTGAGCTGTTTTTGCCGAAGACCGAGTGGTTAAAGACGTTTGAGAGGGAGGAAGGATTTAAGATTCTTCTTTGCCACCGCCCCGAATATTTTGAGCGCTACCTTTTGCCGCTCGAGATAGACCTCACTCTTTCCGGCCACGCCCACGGCGGACAGTGGCGCATCTTCGGAAAAGGAATCTTCTCGCCCGGTCAGGGCGTTTTTCCGAAATACACCTTCGGAAGCTATTTCGGCTCGCGGCTTATCGTTGGAAAAGGTCTCGGAAACGGCAAATGGGTGCCGAGAATAAACAACCCTGCGGAAATTGTCGTAATTGAAACGGAATAAC
>JAZQKU010000063.1:0-37102 GCA_045542315.1 Eubacteriales bacterium
AGATGAGAAAAGGGGGAAAAGAATCTTTTTAAGGGGAAGGCTCCCCTATGCTCACGAGAATAAAATAATCACAAGCCGCCTTACGCTTAAGCGAAATGCAAACGTCGCTTCGCTCCCTTTGCTATTTCTTATGCGTAAGGCAAGAACTCACAAAACCAAAGGCTCTTGCCTCGCTCGCATCTACCCCTCTTTTGGTGCGCATCCACACTCGGTTAGTTGCCAGAGGGGTGAGGTGAGTGACGCAAAACATTGTGTTTTGCATAAACCTCCTTTCGCCTTCACACCTTCGCAGGCGCAAAGCGCCAAGAGGTGTGCGAGTGAAAGGGGATTTTTGCTTTTCTTACTCTCACGAACCGAGGGGAAGCTCCCCTCAATAAAGGATTTTCTTTCTGCCTTTCTTGTATACTTACAAGAAAGGCAAGCCTCCGCGGCTTGAGCGGAGAGAAACGCCCCCGCGGCTTGAGCGGGGAAAAGAGCTGAAAATCAAGCGGGTGCGCAACCCACCCACCCCAAAAATCCGTGCAAACCGTTTGTATGCCCACCGCGGCTTGAGCGGAAGAGGCGCCCCGCGCGTAGCGGGTCTTTTTGAGAAAAGGCAAGCCCCCGCGGCTTGAGCGGGGAAAAGAGCCGAAAATCAAGCGGGTGCGCAACCCCCTCCCATTCCCCAAACCCTCTTTTTTAATATATATTCTAATTTCTTATTGTAAAAATGTTATTTTTTTGTTATAATAGAAGTATCTATGGAAAAAAGGTAAAAAAATGAAGAGCTACAACGTTTTGACAATCGCAGACAACGCCGAATTCGGCCTTTTCGTTTCCGAAAAGGTCAATTTGCTTTCCGGTTTTTCGTCATCGGGCGTTATTCTGCTTTCCGACAGCGCCGCCCTTTCAACCATCGAGCATTTGCCCGACGTTGTTCTCGTTTGCCTTGAGGCTCCGAATTCCTTTTCGGAAAAAAAGCTTTCGCGGCTGAAAAAACGTTTTGTCGGCATTCCGTTTGCCTTTGTTTCCACCTTTTTCGGTGCACTTTTGCCCGAATACTTTTCTCCGGTGCTATCCGCCGTCGTTTCGGGACTGCTTGATGAGGACGTTGTCAAAACCGCGCTTACCACCGCCATCGGCGGCAACGATAAATCCGTCACGGTTGAGGACACCGTGCCGTCGCTCCTTTCTTTTGGCTTCGACACCACCTCAAACGGCTTTATAAATATTGCAAAAGCGGTGGCACTTGCCGAGACCGACCCCTTTTATCTCTCGGTAAACGAGCTTCTGGAGCAGACCGCCAAGGCCTTCGGAAGCAATCTGAAGGCGGTTGACGCAAGCTCACGCCTCTCGCTTGCAACGGCATTCCGGAGAAATCCCGAAAAATTTTCGGAAAACGGCTTTTTTGAATGTCCTACCCTCGTGGAATTTATAAATAAGATACTCAAAGA
The DNA here is from genome assembly GCA_045542315.1 of Eubacteriales bacterium. Lineage (GTDB taxonomy): Bacteria > Bacillota > Clostridia > Oscillospirales > RGIG5299 > RGIG5299. The sequence continues at coordinate 1,434 of JAZQKU010000063.1, forward strand.
AAGGAGAGTTACCGAGATATGAATAACCGCACCAAAAACGAATACGTAATTTCGTTAAACGAAAGCGAAACGCTTGCCTCTTTGAACACTATTTTCTCGGCGGTAAGCATTTTAAGGACCCGTCTGCCTTACGAGGAGAGCACCGTTGCTCTTCTTACGCAGATAGAAAAAAGCTGTTACTCCCTTTGCTCAACCTCGACCCGCTCCTTCACCGAGCTTAGGCATCTTGCGGGTAAGACCCCCTATCTTCCCGCCATATTTACCTTCGGCGAGCTCTTTTCCGATATCAAAGAAGCACTTTTCGGCGTTGGAGTCTATCCGAGGATCTCCGTCAAGGCAGAAACCAACACCATCGTTTGCGACCGTGAAAAGTTCTCACGCGCACTCCTTTCCGTTATTGCCTCCGCATTGGTTTTAAACCCCGAAACGGAGGTAAAAATCGAAATATCAGACGATGAGGAAAGCGTCTTCGTTACCTTATTTCTTTTCAATTTAACAATAAAGCCCGAGGTTATTAAATACCTTAACTCAAATACCGATGACGTTTTAAACGCCGTCTTCGATATGCCTCCCATCGCCTCAAACCTCGTTTACACAAAGATAGTTGCAGATATACACAAGGGCTCCTTTACCGTCGAGTCGGACGAGGAGGGAGGCTACACTGCTGCAACCTTTAAAATTCCCAAAAAATCGGGCTATCCGATGAAGACGGTAAAGGAAAACCGTAAATTCATCGTATCACTCAATATGACAGCCCGCGAAGAATTTGAAACCGTTAAAAAATTTATTATAAAGGATGAAGAATAATGCTTACAGACATTGAAATCGCCCAGAATGCCAAAATGAAGCCCATTGCGGAGATCGCCGCAAATCTCGGAATTTCCGACTCGGAGTTAGTACGCTACGGAGATTATAAGGCCAAGGTAAGACTTTCGGTCTGCGAGCGTCTTAAGGACCGCAAAAACGGCAAGCTCGTGCTTGTTACCGCAATAAATCCCACCCCCGCAGGCGAGGGAAAGACCACTATCTCGATAGGTCTTGCGCAGGCTCTTAAAAAGGTGGGAAAAAATCCCGTGCTTGCACTTCGCGAGCCCTCGCTCGGTCCCGTTTTCGGAGTTAAGGGCGGCGCCGCAGGCGGCGGCTACTCACAGGTCGTTCCGATGGAGGATATAAACCTTCATTTCACCGGCGATATGCACGCCATTACCGCCGCAAACAACCTTCTCTCCGCTATGATAGACAACCATCTCACCCAGGGTAACGCGCTTAACATCGATGAGCGCCGCATCGTTTTCCCCAGAGTTCTCGATTTGAACGACAGAGCTTTAAGAAACGTTATAATCGGTCTCGGCGGCAAGGCAAACGGCGTGCCCCGTGAGGAGCATTTCACCATAACCGTTGCCTCGGAGATAATGGCGATCTTGTGCCTTTCCACCGATTTAAACGACTTAAAGGAAAAGCTCGGCTCTATTTTAGTCGCCTACACCCGCGACAATAAGCCCGTTTTCGCAAGAGATATAAAGGCAGAGGGCGCAATGGCACTTCTTTTGAAGGACGCACTCGAGCCCAACCTCGTTCAGTCGCTTGAAAACGTCCCCGCCTTCGTTCACGGCGGCCCCTTTGCAAACATTGCACACGGCTGCAACTCGATAAACGCCACCCGCACCGCCTTGAAGCTCGGTGACTACTGCGTTACCGAGGCGGGCTTTGGCTCCGACCTCGGCGCCGAAAAGTTCCTCGATATAAAGTGCCGCATTGCCGACTTAAAGCCCGACACCGTTGTAATCGTTGCAACCTGCCGCTCCTTCAAATATAACGGCGGCGTCAAGAAGGAGGATCTAAAGACTCCCAACGTCGAGGCTCTTAAGGCGGGAAGCGAGAATTTGCGCGCCCATATTGCAAACATCAAGGCCTTCGGCATCACTCCCATCGTTGCAATAAACCGCTTCTATGCAGACACCGACGAGGAAATAGCCGCAGTTGCAGCGGTCTGCGAAAGCGAAAACGTCCCCTATTCCGTTGCAGAGGTATTTGCAAAGGGCGGCGAGGGCGGAATCGACCTTGCAAACAAGGTAATAGAGGTCTGTGAGGCATCTACCGACGCTCCTCTTTGCTTCTCTTACGACTTAAACGCTCCCGTTAAGGATAAGATAGAGGCTCTTTGCAAGAGAGTTTACGGAGCAGACGGTGCAGTATTTGACGCAGAAGCGGAGAAAAACCTCAAGGAGATCGACGAGCTTGGCTTCAATAACTTCTATATCTGCGTTGCAAAGACCCAATATTCTCTTTCCGACGATATGAAGAAGCTTTGCCGTCCCAAGGGCTTTAAAATAAACGTAAAGCGTATCCGTATTCTCGCGGGCGCAAAATTCCTCGTAGTTCTTACGGGTGAAATTATGACCATGCCCGGTTTACCTAAGGTTCCCGCCGCAGAAAATATCGACGTTTCCGATGACGGCACTATAGTAGGACTCTTTTAATGAAAAGCTTTATTTCAAATTCACCAAAGGAGACGGCGGATATCGCCGCCTCCCTTGTGGCTGATAAAACGGTGCAAAAAGGCGATTTCGTTGCCTTTTTGGGTAATCTCGGCGCGGGTAAGACCGCTTTTTCCCGCGGAATTTTAAAGGGTGTCTTTGAACTTTACGGCGGCAAGGACAAGACCGACGCCGTGGTCAGCCCCACCTTCTCGATCATCAACGTCTATGACAGCGCCGTTCCCGTGTGGCATTGCGATTTCTACCGCATAAACGGCGAAGACGACCTTTATATGACAGGCTTTTACGACTGCGACTTTGACGAGGTCATCGTTTTGGCGGAGTGGTCGGAGATGATACCGTTTGCAATTCCCGAAAATGCTCTTTTCGTTGAAATCAGGGGAGAGGGCGAAAAAAGGGAAATAACCGTTTTTAAAAATGGAGAAAAATAAGATGATACTCGGCTTTGACTCGGCGGGAAAAAGCGTTTCTGCCGCCGTTTACGACGAAAATAACGATATTTGCCTTGCAAAACGCTTTTTAAAGGGCGCGGGCACTCACAGCGTCACCTTGCTTCCCATCATCGACGAGGTGCTTATCAAGGCAGGCGTTAAAATACCCGACCTTTCCGCTGTTGCGGTAACCGTCGGTCCGGGCTCGTTTACCGGCGTAAGAATAGGCGTCTCGCTCGCAAAGGGGCTTTCTGTTTCAAAAAATATTCCCGTTATTCCCGTCTCGGCCATGGAAGCCTCGGCTCTTTCCGCAGCAAGCGAAGCAAAAGAAGGCGACGCCGTGGTTGCTTTAAGCGACGCGCGCCGCGAGCGCTTTTACAACGCAGCCTTCGTTGTTAAGAATGGGAAGCTTGTCCGTCTTACCGAGGACTCTGTCCTTCATTACACGGAAATTTGTGAATTGGTTTACCAAAATAAAATAATTATTACGGGCGACGGAGCAGAGCTGTTTATGTCGCTTGTAAACGACGGGCGCTTTTTCCTTTCCGCCACCCCTTATACCGACGCGGAATTTGTTTGCAAGGCGGCAAAGGAAGCAGAAAGAATAAGCTCCGACGAACTTTTACCCGTTTATCTCGGTCTTTCGCAGGCCGAAAGAGAATTAAAAGAAAAATCGGCGAAATAGTTGCTTTTGCAACTTTCGAATACATTTTAAAAAAGAGGTAATAAAAATGATAGCTATCGGCAGTGATCACGGCGGCTTTGAGCTTAAGGAGATCATAAAAAATCATCTTGAAAAAAGAAATATCGAATATAAGGATTTCGGCGCGTACACCACCGACTCCGTTGACTACCCCGCATTCGGCATCGCAGTCGGCGAGGCTGTTGCAAAGGGCGAATGCGAAAAGGGCATTCTGGTCTGCGGCACCGGTATCGGTATCTCGATGGCGGCAAATAAGGTAAAGGGCGTTCGCGCAGCCTGCTGCTCCGACACCTTCTCCGCAAGATTTACGAGAATGCATAACGACGCAAACGTTATCTGCATGGGCGGCAGAGTCGTAGGCCCCGGCCTTGCACTCGATATCGTTGACCTTTTCCTCGACACCGAGTTTGAGGGCGGCAGACATCAGAAGAGAATCGACCTTATCAGCGAATACGAAAACAAATAAGAAAAATTCAAAAAACAACCCCGACTTTTGTCGGGGTTGTTTCACGTGAAACATATTTTATTTAAAAATCGGTTGCATTCCGCCTTGTATTATGATAAAATTATATTATAAGGCAAAAAATCGAAGGGAATTTTAAAATATGGGAAAGATAATTGCAATAACCAACCAAAAGGGCGGCGTAGGAAAAACTACCACCGCAATAAGTCTTGCCTCGGGAGTAGCTATGAAGGGCAAGAAGGTGCTTTTGATAGATCTTGACCCGCAGGGCAACGCCACCACCGGGCTTGGAGTGCAGAAAAAGGGTGTTAAGACGGTTTACCACCTTCTTTTAGGCGATTGCGGCTTTAGCGACGCCGTGAAGGAGAGCCGCAAAAATCTCGACGTGCTCCCCTCCGGAATGGAGCTTGCAGGCGCCGAGATAGAAATGGTAGCGCTTGAGGGCCGCGACTCTCTCCTCAAAAACGCGCTTTTGGGAGTAAGGCATCTTTACGATTTTATCTTTATCGACTGTCCGCCCTCCTTGGGGCTTCTTACCTTGAACGCCCTCACGGCTGCCGACAGCATTCTGATACCCATACAGAGCGAGTTTTTCGCGCTCGAGGGGCTTTCACAGCTTATGAACACCGTTTCGGCGGTAAGAAAGCACTTTAACCGCAATTTGGGCATTGAGGGAGTAATTCTTACGATGTACGATGCAAGGCGTAACCTGAGCCTTCAGGTTGCCCGCGAGGTAAAGAAATACTTTGCCGACAAGCTTTACAGAACCGTTATAACCCGCAACGTGCGTCTTTCGGAGGCGCCGAGCTACGGAAAAAATATTTTTGAATACGACAAATTCTCAAAGGGCGCGGAATGCTACCGCGAGCTTTGCGAGGAATTTTTGAGGAGGAACTGAAAATGGCAAGACAAAGCGGTCTCGGCAGGGGACTTGACGCCCTTTTTGCCGACAGCATTACCTTAAATGAAAATGAGGACAGAACCGTAAGACGGGTAAAAATTACCGAGATCGAGCCCGATAAAAATCAGCCCCGAAAGATCTTTGACGAGGAAAAGCTTTCGGAGCTTGCAGATTCTATAAAAGAAAACGGCATTATCACCCCTCTTATCGTAAGAAAAGAGGAAAACGGACGTTATAAGCTCATCGCAGGCGAGCGCCGTTGGAGAGCCGCAAGACGCGCAGGTCTTGACGAGGTTGACGTTTATATAAGAGAAATAGACGATGCCACCGCCGATCTTTATGCCCTCGTTGAAAACCTCCAGCGCGTTGACTTAAACCCGCTTGAAGAGGCAAACGGCTACAAGCTTCTTATGGAAAAATACCATTTAACTCAGGAAAGCGTTGCGGAGCAGGTGGGTAAATCCCGTCCGGCAGTCACAAACTCCCTTCGTCTGCTTTCTCTCCCCGTTGAAATTATGCCTATGCTTGAAAACGGCACTCTTTCCGCAGGTCAGGCACGCACCTTGCTCGGATACGACGATGAAGAGGTAATGATACGCGCCGCAAGAGAAGCAGCCGTTAAAAAGCTCTCGGTAAGAGAGATGGAAAAGGCGTTAAAAAGCTATAAAAGCAGCAAGGATAAGCCCAAAAATAAGATAAAGCCGATAAATTGCGACATAAAAGCCGTTGAAGCGGAGCTTTCCGAAAGGCTCGGACGCCGCGTTGCCATCACAGGCGGAAGCAAGGGCGGAATTCTCTCAATTCAATTCTACGGCGACGACGATCTCAACGATCTTATCGAAAAAATCAGCTACGGGTTTAAATAATATGACAGAATATATCTTTTTCGACCTCGACGGCACCTTAACCGACCCCGCCGAGGGAATAATCACCTCAATAGAGTACGCCGCAAACAAAATGGGGCTTTCCTATGAGAGGGAAGCGTTAAAATGCTTTATCGGTCCGCCGCTTCTTGATACCTTCGTTGAATTCTTCGGCATAACCCGCGAGGAAGGGGAGAGGGCTGTCACGCTTTACCGCGAAAGATTTTCAAAGGTAGGTCTTTTTGAAAATTTCCTTTACCCTAAGATCAAGGAAACGCTTAAGACCCTTAAGGAAAACGGAAAAAAGCTTGTGATCGCAACCTCGAAGCCCGAGATCTACACAAAACGCATCACCGACCACTTCGGCATCACCGAATATTTCGATTTCATCGCGGGGGCGCTTCTTGATCACAGCCGCGTTGAAAAGGCCGACGTTATCGCCTACGCCCTTTCCGAGCTTAAAATTTCGGGCGCCGATACCATTATGCTCGGCGACCGCCGCTTTGATATTGAGGGCGCAAACCAAAACGGTATCGACGGCTACGGCGTCCTGTGGGGCTACGGCTCGAGAGAAGAGCTTTCAGCGGCAGGGGCTAAAAAAATCTTCGAAACCGTTTCGGAAATGAAGGATTTTTTATTGAATATTTAAAGGTTTCACGTGAAACAAACTAAGACGGAGAGTTTTTTAAGTTCTCCGTCTTTTTATATTAAAAAACGCTTTACATTTGCATTATAATATGTTATAATATTACTATCTATTATTATATATATTATATATTAGATAATGTTGGAGGTATATAAATGTTATCATTTAAAAATGCGTGGGAGCAGACTATAAATAACCTTTCGGAATACATACCCGGAGCCGCCTTCGGTCTTTGGATAAAACCGATAATTCCCGTGGATATATACAACAACGAAGCAGTTGTAATCGTTAAAAACGATTTTACACGCGACGTTATATTACAACGTTATTCGGCGCAGATCGAGGCAGCCCTGAGCGAGATATTCGGCTTTGAGCTTAAGCTTCGCATCTACACCGAGGACGATAAGCCCAAAAATATGAAGATCCCCGAAAGAGTAGCCGAAAAGGTTACCGAGGAAGCAAAGCCGGAAATCTACAACGAAAAATCCTACACGCAGTACACCTTCGATAACTTCATAGTAGGAAATTCAAACACCTTTGCACACGCCGCCTGCGTTGCGGTCGCAAACCGTCCCGGAATGATCTACAATCCCTTGTTCATATACGGCGACAGCGGCCTCGGAAAAACTCATCTTTTAAACGCTATCAGAAACAAGCTTGAAAACGAATATAAGGGCGCAGAGATAGTTTATTTAAAATGCGACGATTTTGTAAACGATATGGTCCGCTCGCTCCAGTCGGGCACGATGAACGAATTTAAGGATAAATACCGCAAGGCGGACGTTTTACTCGTTGACGATATTCAGTTCATAAGCAAGTCGGAAAGCTTCCAGGAGGAGTTTTTCCACACCTTTAACGCTCTTTACGAATCGGGCAAGCAGATAATACTCACCTCTGACCGACGTCCCATGGAGATTCCGCTTCTCACCGAGAGATTGCGCACAAGATTTGAGCAGGGCCTTATTGCCGACATTCAGTCACCCGATTACGAGCTTCGTATTGCAATAATCAGAACCAAGCTCGAGCCCTACAGAGTATCTCTTTCGGAGGATATAATCTTCTTCCTTGCAGAGAAGCTCAAAAACAACGTAAGACAGCTCGAGGGCGTTATCAAAAAGCTTATGGCTTTTTACGATCTTACAAACACCATGCCCACCCTTGCCCTTGCGCAGGACGCACTTACCGAAATAATGAACGAGAACATTCCCGTTTCGATAATTATCGATAAGGTGCTTGTTGAAACAAGCCGTTACTTTGAGGTTTCAATAGACGATCTTAAGAGTAAAAAAAGAACCGATAAGATTGCAAGCGCACGTCAGATAGGAATGTTCGTGCTTTCGGAAATGTCTGATCTTTCTCTTAACGAGATAGGTAAGGAATTCGGAGATAAAGACCATTCCACCGTTCATCATTCAATAAAGGTTGTAACCGAAATGATGAAAAAGAACCCCGGAATCCGTCACACCGTTGATGAGATCATCGGAAACGTCAAAAATAAGTAATAAAAGTTTTCAACACAATTATCAACAGTATATTTGATAAACGTGGGATAAAAACCGAAAAATTGTACGGTTTATTAAAATTATCAACACTATTATCAACAACTGAAGATAACAGGCTGTTTATTTAACCTATTAAAAACGTTAAAATTTTAACTATCGGTTATCAACAAAATTCATCACAGTAAAATAAATTTTTTTAAACAGCCAAAAGCCGCATACTGTAAAGCTTTAAGGGCTTTTAAACAAAATAAACACCCATAAAAGAATAAGTAAATTTAAAAGTTATATTACATTACTTTAAATGAGAGAGGAAATAAGATCATGAAATTTTCCTGTGAAAGAGATTATTTATTTGAAGCGGTTTCAGCCGCTATGAGAGCCGTTGCAACAAAGGCGGCAAATCCCGCACTTGAGGGAGTTTACGTTTCGGCAGAAAAGGATTGTGTTAAGGTAATAGGCTATGACGGCGATATTGCCGTTTCAGCGGTAGCAGATGCGGTCGTTGCCGAGGAAGGTGCAGTTGTTTTAAATTCACACCTCTTTTCGGAGATGCTCCGCCGTTTTGATAAGGGCACCGTTGACATATCCTGCGATAACGCATTTTTTACCGACGTTAAAAATAATCTCACAAATTATAAAATAAACGGCATCTCGCCCGACGATTATCCCTCGCTTCCCGAAATGTCGGCGGAAAATTCACTTCGCTTTCCTCAGAACGTTTTAAAAAGCATGCTCAAGCAAACCGTATTTTCAATGAGCAACGCCGAAACCAAGCCCATTTTGAACGGCTGCTTCTTCCATATTGAAGGCTCGCTCGTTAAAATCGTTGCCGTTGACGGATACCGTGTTGCAATAAGAGAAGAGATAATCGACACCGGCAGCGTTGAATCGACCTCATTTATAGTTCCGGCAAAGACCGTAAGCGAGGTTTTGAAGCTTCTTTCCGATGAAGAGGGTAAGACGGTCTATATCGAGCATACCAGACGTCAGATAATCTTTAAGATCGGCGGTGTAACTCTTATTTCCCGTCTTATTGAGGGAGATTATATAGATTACGCAACCATAGCAAATAAAAAGACGACCATCGATTGCCGCCTTGACCCCAAGGAATTTTTGGCAGGCATTGAAAGAACGGCACTCCTTACAAACGAAAAGCTCAGAATGCCCATTCGCGCCGTCTTTGAGGGCGACAGAGTTTTACTTAACTGTAAGACCGTTCAGGGCTGGGTCCACGATGAGATCGCCTGCAAGACCGTGGGCGGTGAGCTTGAAATAGGCTTTTCCGATAAATTTATGTCGGAGGCGCTTCGCGTAATCGGTGACGATGAGATCTACGTCCGTTTGGACAGCAATCTTTCCCCCATAGTCATAGAGCCCATTTCGGGAACCTCTTATAAATTCATCATCTTACCCGTAAGACTTAAATAATTCACAGAAACAGGGGCGTTATTATGGAAAAGCTTTCCGCTTTTGAAAAAATGCAGTCGGAAACCCCGTTTTTTCAAAACGTAAATCAATACACCGTTAATAACATTTTCAAATTTCAGCTCGTCTTTTTCTTAAAAAAGCCCGCAGTTTATATGCTTCCCGCCGCGCTTGTTATACTTTTGGTGCTTCAAAGCTATAAAATGGCGCTTATCATGGGAATTTTCTCTGTGGTTTATTACGTTGTTTTGCCGCTCATGCTTTACAAAGGTGCAAAAAACACCGTAAAGCAGATAACCGAGCGAAATTTCGGAAAAAACCCCGAAAACACAGTGACCTTCACCGAAAACGCCCTTTATAACACTGCCGTCGGTAATACCATAGGGGTTGAATACGGCGCAGTAAAAAAAGTAATGACCTTTAAGGACTGTTATTATATCGTCACAAAGACCAATCAGGCGTTTCTCGTATCGAAGGACGGCTTTACGATGGGTGACGCCGCCGCCTTCCCCGCCTTTTTAAAGGAAAAAACGGGTAAAAAGGTAAAGGCGTGAGAAAAGATTATGGTTACAGATAAAAAAAGCTTTTTCGGAATCGACCTTTTCCGTCTTATCTCCGCATTTTTGGTCGTGTCGATACACACCTCTCCGCTTTTCGTTATATCGCCTACTGCCGATTTCATTTTAAACGAGATAATAGCAAGAGTTGCCGTCCCATTTTTTCTGATGACGTCGGGCTATTTTCTTATAAAAGAAGGCGCGCCGTGGAAAAAGCTTCTCACCTTTGTTAAAAAGACGGCGGTCATCTACCTTGCGGCAATAGTGCTTTACATACCGATTAATATCTATATGGGTTATTTTTCTGCTGAAAATCTGCCGATAAAGATATTAAAGGATATATTTTTTAACGGCACCGTCTATCACCTCTGGTATCTGCCGGCGGCGATAACGGGCGGCATAATAGCTTTTTTGCTCGTAAAGAAGCTCGGATTTAATTCTGCGCTTGCAATAACCGCCGCGCTGTTTCTTTTAGGCGCCTTGGGCGATAGCTATTTCGGCTTTATCAAGGATACGGCTGTCGGAGACTGCTATAACGCCGTCTTTACCGTAACCGAAAACACCCGAAACGGCATTTTTTTTACTCCCATATTTATGGTAATGGGCGGATTTTTGGCAAAAAGAGAGCCAATATCTCTTAAAAAGTCGGCACTGTGGGGCGTTTTGTTTTACGCGCTTACCTTCTTCGAGGCGTTTTTCATAAGGGGCGCGGGCGTTCAGAGGCGCGACAGCGTTTGTTTTATGGTCTTTCTTCTCCCGCTTTGCGCCTTTTTGTTCTCGGCGCTTTTGTCGGTCAGGGGAAAAAGAATCCGGTCGCTTCGCGACGCCTCTTTTTCAATATACATAATTCATATATTCGTTCTTGTGGGGCTTCGCTTCGTGCTTGAAGCAATCGGGCTTGCGGGGCTTACCCAAAACGGCTTGGTGATGTTTTTAGCTACCTCTGCAGCTTCTGCATTTTTGGGCTTCCTCTACGCCTTTTTCAAAAGCCTTTCCGAAAAGAGAAGGGAAAATAAGAAAAAAGCGGAGCAGACAGCCTTGCCCGAAAAGGAAGAGGCACTGGTCTGACGATATTTTAAGGAGTAAACGATGAAGGTAAATTCAATTTCGTATAAGGATTTTCGAAATCTTAATACAGAGCTTGAATTTTCCGACGGCGTAAATCTGCTTTTGGGAAAAAACGGCGAGGGAAAGACGAATATCGCCGAGGGCATCTGGCTCAATTCCGCGGGAAAGAGCTTTAAAAACGCCACCGATAAGGAAATGATCGCCTTCGGAAAGCAAAAAGCCGAGATAGTTTTGAATTATACCTCGGAAAGCCGAAGAAACGAGCTTCGCACCGTGCTTAACTACGAGGGCGGAAGGGATATCTACGTAAACGGCGTTAAGATCCGCCGCACCGCAGATATGATAGGTCTTTTCTTTGCGGTAATGTTTACACCGCTCACCCTCTCGATGATCGAGGACGGCCCCTCGGAGAGAAGAAGATTTACCGATATTGCAATAAGTCAGCTAAAGCCCGCATATCTTCGCTCGCTTATGACTTATAATGCCGCACTTTCCGAAAGAAATGCCTGCCTTAAATTGGTAAGGGATAAAAAAGCAACCGATTACCAGCTTTTGGCGTGGGAATGTATGATGGCGCCCGACGGCGCAAGAGTTATCGGAGAGCGGAAGATGTATTTGAAGCGTCTTGCGGAAATTGCCGCCGAGGAATTTGAAAAGATCACGGGCGGCAAGGAAAAATTGACCTGCCACTACCAGAGCTGCGGCGGCGCGTTGGAGGAGCGGATAGATTCCGTTTCGAAGGCGGTAAAGCCGTGGAACAGAAAAGAGCCCTACGGCTCTGTTGACCGAATGGAGCTTTTTCCCATTGAAAACGGTCTTTTGCAAAAGATCTACGATTCGCGTAAAAGGGACCTCAAGGAGGGCACCACCACCGTCGGCCCCCACCGCGACGATTTCGAGATATATATAAACGGGCGTCTTGCGCGCGACTTTGCCTCGCAGGGTCAAAAGCGCTCGGCTGTGCTTGCTTTGAAGGCGGCGGAATGCCGCATCATAAAGGAGGAGATAGGGGAGGACCCTGTAGTTATCCTTGACGACGTGCTTTCGGAGCTTGACGCCGCAAGAAGAAAATACGTCCTTAGTAACCTTTCCTCGGGTCAGACGATAATCACCTCCTGCGAGGCGCGAAGCCTCGTAAAGCTTGAAAAGGGCAAGGTCTTTTACGTTGAAAAGGGCGTTGCCACCGAGAAAAAGGGGTAAAAAAGAGGAAAAATTATACTCTCTGTATAATTTTTTGGGTCAAATTGCAGTTTATTGCAGTTTTTCCGAATTAAAATAGTAAAAGAGAATGCGAAATGTATCTTCACATAGGAAATGAAAAGACGGTGAATTCCGCCGATATAATCCTTATTCTCGACCTCGACAGCGCAATGACGGGTAAGGATAACACAGGTCTTTTAAAAAGACTTTCGGCGGAGGACAAGGTCATCGACGCAACAGTCGACGGGCTTCCAAAAAGCTTGCTTTTACTGCAAAACGGCAAAAGGGAAGAGGCTTATCTCTCGTCACTTGCGGCGTCAACGCTTTTAAAAAGGCTAAAATCGGCGATATCGCCGTTTAAGTAATAGACGACAGTCTGAAAGGATCTGAATGAATGTCGGAGCAGGAAATTATGGAAAACAAACAGACTCAGAAGTATGATGAAAATCAAATACAGGTGCTCGAGGGTCTTGAGGCGGTAAGAAAGCGTCCCGGTATGTATATCGGTACAACCTCCTCGCGCGGTCTTCATCACCTTGTCAACGAGATAGTCGATAACTCGATAGACGAGGCGCTGGCAGGATACTGCAGCAAAATAACGGTCACCGTAAAGAAGGGTGACGTTATTACCGTTAAGGATAACGGACGCGGTATCCCGATAGGTATTCACCCGCAGGCGGGTATTCCCACCCTTGAGGTAGTATTTACCATTCTCCACGCGGGCGGCAAATTCGGCGGCGGCGGATATAAGGTGTCGGGCGGTCTGCACGGCGTCGGCGCCTCCGTTGTTAACGCTTTATCCGAGTGGCTCGAGGTTGAGGTCGATAACGGCGAGAAGCTTTACAAAATGCGCTTCGAAAGAGGCAAGACGGTGCTTCCCTTAACCGCCATCGGCGAAAGCTCGGGCGAAACGGGAACAAAGGTCACCTTCAAGCCCGACGCCCTCATTTTTGAGGACACCGTTTACGATTACGAGGTGCTGCTTACCCGTCTTCGCGAGCAGGCGTTTCTTAACGCGGGCGTAAACATTGAGCTTTCCGACGAGCGCGGCGAGGAGCTTATTTCCGACGATCTCAAATACGACGGCGGTATCCGCGACTACGTAAGCTATATAAATTCCAAAAAATCCGCTGAAAATATAAGTGATATCATCTACGTTTCGGGTGAGAAGAATACCTCTGCCTGTGAGGTCGCCCTTCAGTATACCGACAGCTACAACGAGATGATGCTCTCCTTTGCAAACAACATTCACACCGTTGACGGCGGTACCCACGAGGCGGGCTTCAAGTCGGCACTCACAAAGGTAATAAACGACTACGCGAGAAAATACAACTTCATCAAGGAAGCCGATAAGGGTCTTTCGGGTGAAGACGTGCGCGAGGGTCTTACCGCGGTCATCTCGGTTAAGCTCATCGAGGCGCAGTTTGAGGGTCAGACCAAGGGAAAGCTCGGAAACAGTGAGATAAGAGGCTTCGTTGACTCCCTCGTTTACGACAGACTTACCGACTACTTTGAGGAAAATCCCGCAGTTGCAAAGGTTGTTCTGGATAAAGCCTTAACGGCGCTTCGCGCAAGAGAGGCGGCACGCCGCGCAAGAGAAAACGAGAGAAGAAAATCTCCGCTTGACAGCGCTTCGCTTCCCGGCAAGCTTGCCGACTGCCAGAACCGCGACCCCTCAAAGACCGAGATATTCATCGTAGAGGGTGACTCTGCGGGCGGATCGGCAAAGGGCGGACGTGACAGAGAATTTCAGGCAATACTTCCCCTTTGGGGCAAGATGTTAAACGTTGAAAAGGCAAGAATAGATAAGGTCTACGGAAACGATAAGCTCACTCCCGTTGTAACGGCGCTCGGAACGGGCCTCGGAGAGGACTTCAATATCGAAAAGCTCCGTTACGGCAAGGTTATTATCATGGCCGATGCCGACGTTGACGGCGCCCACATCAGAACCCTTCTTCTTACCTTCTTCTTCAGATATATGAAGCCTCTTATCGAAAGAGGCCACGTATATCTTGCACAGCCTCCGCTTTATAAGGTTGCAAAGGGAAAGGTTGAGAAATACGCTCACACCGAGGAGGAGCGAGTAAGGCTCCTTGAGGAGATAGGACAGGACGCTGTCGTTCAGCGTTATAAGGGTCTCGGTGAGATGAACCCCGACCAGCTTCGCGAAACCACCATGCTCCCCGAAAACAGAGTTATGGTTCAGGTAACGCTTGAGGACGCAATCAAGGCAGACGAGATATTCACCGTTCTTATGGGCGACAAGGTCGAGCCCCGACGTGAATTTATCGAAGCAAACGCGAGATACGTCAACAACCTTGACGTTTAAAAAATTAAGAATTTCAGGAATGGGAGAAGAGAGCTTTGGAACAGGATCTCATAAACCTTAACGAGGATTCAGCCGGAAAAATTATTCCGGTGCCGATAGAAAAAGAAATGAAGAACGCTTATATCGACTATGCTATGTCAGTTATAGTCGGCAGAGCGCTCCCCGACGTGCGCGACGGCTTAAAGCCCGTTCACAGAAGAATACTTTACACAATGTACGAGGCGGGACTTTTACCCTCGAAGCCTTACAGAAAGTCCGCTACCACCGTTGGTGACGTGCTTGGTAAATACCACCCCCACGGCGACCAGTCGGTTTACGACGCGATGGTAAGAATGGCGCAGACCTTCTCGCTTCGCTATCCGCTTATAGACGGCCAGGGTAACTTCGGTTCAGTTGACGGCGACCCGCCCGCTGCCTACCGTTACACCGAGGCAAGAATGAGCAAGATGGCGGTGGATATGCTCACCGACATCGAGAAGGAAACGGTTTCGATGACCCCCTCCTTCGACGAAAAGAACAAGGAGCCCGTTGTTTTACCCTCGAAGTTCCCCAACCTTTTGGTCAACGGCTCAAACGGTATTGCCGTTGGTATGGCAACGAGCATACCCCCTCACAATCTGCTCGAGGTAATCGATGCGATAGATTGCATTCTCGATAACCCCGAATGCACCCTTATAGACCTTATGGAGCACTTAAAGGGCCCCGACTTCCCCACGGCAGGTATCATTATGGGAAGAAGCGGCATAAGAGCAGCATACGCCACCGGCAGAGGCAAGGTAAGAGTGCGCGCAAAGGCAGAGATCGAGGAGGTTAAGGGACGTTTCAGAATAAACGTTACCGAGCTTCCTTATCAGGTAAACAAGGCAAGACTTATCGAGTCTATTGCAGACCTCGTTAAGGAAAAGAGAATAGAGGGAATTTCCGACCTTCGCGACGAGTCCGATATTCACGGTATGTCGATGATAATCGAACTGAAGCGCGACGCAAATCCCCAGGTCGTGTTGAACAACCTTTATTCGATGACCCAGATGGAGGATACCCAGTCGATAATCCTTTTGGCGCTTGTTAACAACCAGCCGAAGGTAATGTCGATCCGCGAAATGCTTGATCATTACATCGACTTCCAGCGCGAGGTAATAGTCAAGAGAACACAGTTTGATTTGAGAAAAGCCTCTGCAAGAATGCACATAGTTGAGGGTCTTCGCAGAGCGCTCGATATTATCGACGAGATAATCGCCCTTATCCGCGCCTCGAAAAACACCGCCGCGGCAAAGGAAGGGCTCGTTACCGCCTACGGATTTTCCGAAATTCAAGCGGATGAGATCGTCAATATGCGTCTTTCAAGACTTACCGGTCTTGCAAGAGAGGAGCTTGACGCGGAATACGCCTCTCTTGAGGCGGCTATTGCAGATTACAACGATATTCTCGCCCGTCCCGAAAGAGTTACCGAAATTTTCCGCACCGAGCTTCACGCCATCGGCAAGAAGTACGGTGACGAGAGAAAAACCGAGATCTCCGCTATCGAAAACGAGATCGATATTGAGGATCTTATCGAGGAGCAGGATTGCGTTTACACCTACACCCACTTCGGCTATATCAAGCGTCAGCTTCAGGAAAGCTATAAGGCGCAGCGCAGAGGCGGCAGAGGTGTTTCCGGCATGAAGACGAGGGAAGAGGACTTTGCCGAGAAGATATTTACCGGCACAACTCACGATTACGTCCTTTTCTTCACCGATAAGGGCAGAGTTTTCAGAGTAAAGGGCTATGAGATCGCCGAATCGGGCAAAAACGCGAAGGGCACCAACGTTGTAAACCTTATTCCGCTCGAGGCAGAGGAAAAGGTCTATACCATGATGACCATTAAGGATTTTGCTGCCGACAGCTACCTTTTCTTCGTTACCAAGAACGGTACCGTAAAGAGAACTGCGCTTGAGGAGTATAAAAACGTAAGAAAAACGGGACTTTTGGCTATCGGTCTTGACGAGGGCGACGAGCTCGTTTCTGTGCTTCTCACAAACGGAAGCGACAATATAATGCTCGGCACCAAGGACGGTATGATGATACGCTTCTCCGAGGAGGACGTACGTCCCATGGGAAGAACGGCGCACGGCGTAAGAGGTATGAAGCTTCGCGAGGGCGACGCCGTAGTCGGCGCAGGTCTTGACCGTGACGGCACAAGCGTGCTTACCGTAACCGAGAAGGGCTCGGGCAAGCGCACCGACGTTTCGGAATACCGTATGCAGTCAAGAGGCGGCCTCGGTATCACAAACTACAAGTTAAACGATAAAACGGGCAAGGTATCGGGCTTCAAGGTGGTAACCGGCGAAGAGGATATGATACTTATTGCCTCAAACGGCATTATAATAAGAACCGACGTAGGCAGCATCTCCGTTATCGGCAGAGCAACCTCGGGCGTAAGAATAATGAAGCTTTCCGATGAGGAAGCAAGGCTCGTTGGCATTGCAACGGTTGAAAAGGAGCCGGAGGAGGAGAATCCTTCGGAGGAAGCTGCAAACGAAACGGCAGAGGCTCCCTCGGAAAATGCAGCCGAATAAGGTAAAGGCTATGAAAAACACGGTTAAAAAGGTTATTTCAATAACGCTTGCGGTGCTTCTTCTTGCATCACTTGCCTCCTGCGGCGGAAAAAGTCTTTCCGCGGCGGAGCTTAAAGCGGCTCACGACGGGGGCGTTTCGAAGATAGCGGGGGAGAGCTTCCTCGAATTTATCTCAACCGAAACCCTCGGAAACAAGGAAACGGGCGACGTCTTTAAGGAAAGCTTTTCCTTCGTTATGAAGAAAAACGAAAGCGGCAACAGAATGACCCTTTCCCAGACCTCGTCGGTGAAAAACGGCGCGGAATATAAAAATTACGTTGAAAACAGCTATTATTTCGACGGCGAAATGCTCTATAAGCATCTCTCGGCGATAACGGGCGATGCGAAAAACGAGCAAAAGACCAAAAAGCCAATGAGCTTTTTGGAGGCGCATTCTCTTCTTTTCGGTGCGGTAGGCTTTAAAAACGCCGCTTTTGAGATGATAAACGTCTCAAGGTCAGGCGAAAGCTATATCTACGACGCACAAAGCATTTCCTTTTCCGGAGAGGACGCCAAGAGGCTCTACTCGACCTTTTACGGCGAAGGTGAAATAAAATACTTTACCGTTAAAAACGGAAAGGGAATGTGCATAATAAGCGGCGACGGCTACCTTACCTACGATTATCTTCGCTTTGAGGTTGAGATAATCGCCGTAACGGAAAACGGTGAAAAAACGGTCACCCTTTTTGAGGAATTTGCCAAAAAGGCGGTTTCGGTAAGCCCCGAAATAGTTATTACTCCTCTTGTTACCACCGACAGCCAGAAGGCTCTGTACACCGAAGAATAAACAGTAAACCGCAGGAAAACCCTGCGGTTTGGCTTTGAAGGAGAATTTGTATGCTTTTTGATACCCACGCTCATTTGGACGGCGAGGAATTTGAAGAAAGTCGCGAGGAAATAATTGCAAAATTCAAGAAAAGCGGAGTGTCGCTTGTTTTGAATGCGGGCGCAAGCCTTGAGGGCTCGGTAAACGGAGCGGAGCTTGCAAAAAGGCACGAAAGCATCTATGCGGCGGTGGGAATTCACCCCGAATATGCGAAAGAAGCACCCGAAAACTACCTTGAAACACTCAAAAAGCTTGCAAGAGAGAATGAAAAGGTGGTTGCGATCGGCGAAATAGGTCTTGATTACCATTACGAGCCCTACGATGCGGCGGCACAGGAAAAATTATTCAGAAAGCAGTGCGAGCTTGCAAGGGAGCTTATCCTTCCCGTAATAATCCACAGCCGCGACGCCTACGCCGACACCCTTAAGGTAATTAAGGATTATCCCGATCTGAAAAAGGTAATACATTGCTTTTCGGGAAATCTTGAAAATGCAAGGGAGCTCGTTTCGCTTGGCTGTTATATCTCCTTTACAGGCGTTATAACCTTTAAAAACGCAAAGAAGTTCGTTGACATTTTAAGGTTTATGCCGCGTGACCGCCTCTTTTTCGAAACCGACTGCCCCTATCTTGCACCCGAGCCGGTAAGAGGCACGGTAAACGACCCAAATAATGTCAGGTATATAGTGATGAAGGCGGCGGAAACTATCGGGGTAGATTACGAAAGCCTCGCCGTTAAGACAACAGAGAATGCAAAGGAATTTTTCAATATAAAATAAATGAGGACCGCCGTGATCACGGCGGTTTTTGTTTTTTGCAAGCGCCGCGGGGATTTACCGCTAAAGCCGCGGGAGCTTTTTTTCTTTACCCGCTCAAGCCGCGGTGGCTCCCCTTTTCTCAAAGATGAGAAAATGGGGAAAAGAATCTTTTTAAGGGGAAGGCTCCCCTATGCTCACGAGAATAAAAAGAGTACAAAACGCCTTACGCTTACGCGAAATGCAAACGTCGCTTCGCTTCCTTTGCTATTTCTTATGCGTAAGGCAAGAACGCACAAAACCAAAGGCTTTCGCCTCGCTCGCATCTACCCCTCTTTTGGTGCGAAGCCAAAGCTTTAGGTGCGCAGGGTTTCAAAAGGGCGGTAGCCCTTTGGCGTTTAAGGGGGATAGGCGCAAAAGCACTTTCTTTGGATAATATTTAATCTTTAGTAGCGCCGGGTAAGGGGGGAATCGAAATCCCCCCTTACAAAAGGATCTTCTTTTCCCCTTTCTTGTATCCTTACAAGAAAGGGGCGCCCCGCGCGCAGCGGAAAAGAGAAAATGTGAGTATAAACGCCCCCCGCGTAGTGAAAAACGCCCCCGCGGCTTGAGCGGAAACAGGCGCCCCACGCGCAGTGGGAATTTCAAAAATGAAAGCCCCCGCGCGTAGCGAAAAAGAGAAAAGGGGTGCCCCACGCGGCTTGAGCGGGGAAAAGAGCTGAAAATCAAGCGGGTGCGCACCCCACCCACCCCTAAAATCCGTGCAAACCGTTTGTATGCCCCTTACGTAAGCGGACAAAACAAACAAAAAGAGCTTGGAAAAATCCAAGCTCTTTGACTTTAAACCTCTGTGATTACGGGAAGTATCATCGGACGGCGCTTTGTCTTTTCAAAAAGATAAGCCGAAATGGAATCCTTCAGGTCATTCTTCATCGACTGCCAATCAACGCCCTCGTCACCGAAATAGGGAGTGAGCGCCTTATAGGCTACTGCCTTTATGCCGTTCATAAGCTCGTCGGATTCCTTAACGTAAACAAATCCGCGGGAAATTATATCGGGACCGGCAACGAGATTGGAATAGCTGTCAACCGCACAGACGACAACGAGAAGTCCGTCCTGCGCGAGGTGCATTCTGTCGCGAAGCACAACGCTTCCTACGTCGCCTACACCGAGTCCGTCAACCAAAACCCTGCCCGACGGAACGCTTTGCTGTATCTTGCCGCCCTTTTCCGAAAGCTCGAGGGTGCTTCCGTTTTCGAGAATAAAGATATTCTGCACGTTAACGCCCATCGACTTTGCAAGCTCGGCGTGCTTCTTCAAGTGGCGGTATTCACCGTGGACGGGAATGAAAATTTTGGGCTTGGTAAGTGCCATCATGAGCTTTAACTCCTCCTGGCAGGCGTGACCCGAAACGTGAAGCCCGTCACTCGAATCGTAAACCACCTCGGCGCCCGATTTGAAGAGCTCGTTGATGACCTTGGTTATGAGCTTTTCGTTTCCGGGGATCGCGGAGGAGGACATTACGATAAGGTCGTTAAAGGTTATCTCAACCTTGCGATGCTCGGAAAACGCCATTCTGTAAAGGCCCGACATCGGTTCTCCCTGCGAGCCGGTGGTGATGATTACCAGCTTTTCGGGAGGGTAATTGGAAATACTGTCTATTGAGATGATGGTGTTTGAGGGGATAAACATATAACCGAGACGCATTGCAACGTTTATTATGTTTTCCATGCTTCTGCCCACAACGGCAACCTTTCTGCCGTGACGGACGGCAACGTCGATTACCTGCTGAACGCGGGCGACGTTTGAAGCAAATGTGGTTACTATTATTCTCTTTCGGGAGGCCTTTGCAAAGGTGGCGTCAAGCGAGCCGCCGACCTTTCTTTCGCTCATTGCAAAGCCTGTGCGCTCAACGTTGGTGGAGTCGGAAAGAAGGGCAAGCACGCCCTCTTTGCCAAGCTCTCCGAGCCTCGTGAGGTCCATCATCTCACCCTGAATGGGGGTGATATCGAGCTTGAAATCGCCTGTGTGGAGAATAAGACCCGCGGGGGTACGGATAGCAAGCGCTACCGAGTCGGCAATCGAATGGTTGGTGCGGACAAGCTCCGCCTCAAACGAGCCGAGCCTTACCCTGCCGCCTATCGGCACCTCGATAAGATTTGCGCTGCTGTTTAATTTGAATTCCTTTAGCTTTTCCTCAACTATGCCGAGCGTCAGCCTCGTGCCGTAAACGGGGACGTTTAACTCGCGAAGCACGTAAGGCAAAGCGCCGATGTGGTCCTCGTGACCGTGGGTAAGCAAAATTCCGTGAATTTTGTTTTTGTTCTTTACAAGGTAGGAAATATCGGGAATGACAAGATCGATGCCGGGCATATCCTCATCGGGAAATGCAAGGCCGCAGTCGATTACGATTATTTCGTTTTCGTATTCTATAAGGGTTATGTTTTTGCCTATTTCTCCAAGACCGCCAAGGGGAATGATCTTAATTTTCGCGTCCTTCAAAATTGCGGGGGCGTTCATTTTTCCTTCCTCCTTCTTTTTTTCGGGTGCGTGGCCGGGTGCGGGTGCGGAAGACCGCTTTTGAGCTTGTTTTACAGGCTCCTTTTTCGCTTTCTTCTCTGCCTTTTCGGGAATGGGCTTCTTTGATTTTTTTGTCTTTTTTTCAGAAGCCTTTTCCTTTTTGGGAGCCGGATCCTTTTTGGGGGCGGATTGGTTTGCTTTTTTCTTTTTCTTTGATTTTTTATCCTCGGGATCTTCATCGGGGACTATTCCGAAAACGAGCTCGTTTTCAAGCTCCTTTACCGAAAGCTCCGACTTCTTTTTCATATTGCCCTTGCGGTAAAAATACTTCTTTTTGTCTTTTTTCGCGTTTTCCTTCGCGACGTTTTCCTTTTTTGTCATCTAATCTTCCTTTCATACTGAATTTTCACTGTGTGTGAAACGGCACCGACGTCCGTTTACGTCGGATTTTTCTTGCAGAAAACGAAAAAACGAAAAAACGTAAAAGCCCCTTGCTTTTACCTTCTGCCTTATTCTATTGCACGATCTCGTGGAAAATGAATTTCCGTTATCTTTATTATACCACAAAAACGGCGGTTGTCAAACATTTTTTATTCGTCAAAAAACGGCAAAAAATAACTCCCCGAATAAATCGGGGAGTTTTGGATTTTAAAATCGCTTATTTCGGAACCTTTTCCCAGTCCTCGAGGAACTTCTTAACAGCGCCCTCGGTGTTGGGGTTCTTGGCCATCTGCATAATTACCTTGAAGGGCATGG
Organism: Eubacteriales bacterium; assembly: GCA_045542315.1. Classification (GTDB taxonomy): domain Bacteria; phylum Bacillota; class Clostridia; order Oscillospirales; family RGIG5299; genus RGIG5299. Next base: position 23,468 of record JAZQKU010000063.1, read on the forward strand.
TTGCGATGTCAACGCCCATCTTTGCAAGCTCAACAACGTGAACAGGATGTCTTACGGAAGCAGCAACGATCTGAGTGTCGATGCCCTGTGCGTCGAAGATATCTCTGATTTCCTGTGCGAGATCAAGACCGTTTTCGCCGATATCGTCAAGACGGCCTACGAAGGGTGCAACGTAGCTTGCGCCTGCGTTTGCGGCAAGAATTGCCTGAGGTGCGGAGAAGATAACGGTTACGCAAACCTTGATGCCATCGGCTGCAAGAGCCTTAACAGCCTTTAAGCCCTCGGGAATCATGGGGATCTTAACAACGATATTCTTGTTGATTGCCGCAAGCTTCTTGCCTTCAGCGATCATACCCTCAGCTTCGAGGCTCAAAACTTCTGCGAAGATGGGGCCGTCAACCATGATCTCGGTTACGTCGGCAATGATATCGTCGAACTTTCTGTTTTCTCTCGAGATGATCGAGGGGTTGGTGGTTACACCGGAGATGGCGCCCATATCGTATGCGGCACGAATGTCGGCGATATTAGCGCTGTCAATGAAGATTTTCATTGTTTTTTTGCTCCTTTATTTTAATTTTGTAAAAATAATTTACTGCATTATATTTTATCATAAAATTTTCTTTTATGCAATAGCAAAGTTGCAAAAGGTAACACTTTTTTTAAAGCGGACATATAATGAAATTGCGGAGAGAACGATTCTCCGTAATAATATGAAGGACGGTTTAAAATGAACTCAAGACGTTGTGATATGAGCGCGCTTTTCAACTACTTCTCTCCCTGCGAAAATTACGGTATTTCCAATCTTCCCGCGGCAAATCTTCCCGCAAGCTATCCCACTGCGTCGGCACCTTATGCCGCAGGCTGCTGTAAGAATAAGGACGTTGGAATTTTCAATCAAAGCACTGCGGAGGCCTCGGTCGCTGCAAACGCACCGCTTCTTATAGGCTCAAACGGTGTGCAGGGCGGTGCGGTGAGCTATAACGCTCAAAGCGGCATCTACACCGCAAACTGCGCGGGAAGCTATCTTTTTTTGTGGACTGCGGAGGTAAGCGGCGGAAGCGTTTCGGGTGAGACATCAAGCGTTGTGGTAACTCTTGAAAACGGCGGCGGAGGCACGGTTTACGCCACCTCGGGCACGGTTGCAACTGCCGTCGGCACGGGTGTATTTCCCGCCGCCGAAACTCTTACCGGCTTTGCTCTGGTAAGAGCCGAGGCGGGCGCGACCTTTGCGCTTTTCAACCGTTCGGGCGCGGAAATAACCCTTGAGGAGATAAGCGGCTCTGCGACTTCCCCTTCCTTTGCGGGAACGGTTACCGTAGTGAAGATCGCTTAAAATGAAAAAATCCTGCTCATTTGAGCAGGATTTTTTACTCTTTTATCGTCTTTTCCATATGAGAAAGGTCGTAAAAGCCGCAGATCTGCGCGATCTCCGACTTGCTCAAATCGGTTGATTCAAGATAAGAAATGGCAAGCCTTTTTCGCGCCGAAATAACGTATTCCATAGGTGAAAGCCCCGTAACCGATTTAAAGAATCGGGTGACGGTGGAGGGTGACATATTCGCCTTATCGGCTATATCTCTCACTGTTATTTTCGCCGATATATTCTGATGTATAAATTCGGTGAGCTTTATTATGTCCTTGCCGCCAAGCTCCTTGGATTTTTTGCTTTGCTTTTTATAGGAAAGGGTGCAAAGCTCGTAAAGAAGCTTAAAGGCAAGTATATCCTGATATAAAAACTCGCGGCGCTCGTCAACCGAAACAAGCTCCTTTATCGAAAGGAGAGCCTTTGAAAGCTCCTCCTTGTTCAAATGGAGAAAATAGCGGGATTCTGCGGTGTGGGCACCGCTTTTTTGCCTTAAAAACGGCTCGATGTCAAACATAAACGAAAAGCCTTTTATTGAATTTAGGGGCTTTTCATATATTTTCAAAAACTCTTTTTTGATGATAAAATGAAAAACGTCGAGGTCGCCGTCGGAGCGGTAGCCGTGATAGCAGTCGGGCAAAACCACGAAAACGTCGCCCTCGCCTACCGAAAGGGAGCTGTTTTCAACGTAGTGCGTGCCGCTTCCGCCGATTACGACGTTAAGCTCGAAAAAATCGTGGGAGTGCATTCCTATGGTGTAGTTTTTGTGAATAACGGTGCGGAAATAGTTGCTTTCGTTGTTAAAAAAGGCGTCGGAATCGTGCCAGACGCTTTTTATCGGGGCAACGTAATGATCTTTAAATTTCATAGTCTTCTCCAAATGACTCGATTTTACAAGAAAATTGACTTAAATTTACTATCATTTTACCACGGTTTGTGGTAAAATGCAACTGTAAAATTGCGAGGTGCTGAAGATGAACGAAATTTCAAAATTTTTTCTCGATAAGGGCGAATATATTTTAAGCGGCTTTTACGAGCGTCCCGAACGCGAAAGGTTCTGCCGTCTTGCCGACGGCTTTGCAAGCTACTATCGAAATATCCCCCTTCCCCAATATACGGGCGGCAGGCTTTATCCCACGGGAAAGGCTTACTATATGAATATTCCCGAACTTACCATGGTCGCGGTGCCGCACCATTCCCCGGGCTTTGTCTATTCCCCCGAGCTCTTGGAAATGAGATACGGCAAGGAATACGCCGATATGGTGGTGCGTGACCTTCCCATGCCTCACGTCTCCTTCCCGCCCACTCCTCACACGATAGGCGGCTACGGCTATAACCACGCAATTCCGAATTACAGCCGAATTGAAAAGGAAGGACTCCAAAGTTACCGCGAAAGAGTGAAGGCGCTTGAAAGCTCCGACTTTAAGGAGGGAATGCTCAGCCTTCTTGACGGGCTCGAAATATACGTTAAAAGAATAGTAAAAATGCTCAAGGAGGAAAACGCCGCTCCCGAGCTTATCGCGGCTCTTGAAAGGGTGCCGTTTTTGCCTGCGATGAGCTTTTACGAAGCGCTCGTTTGCCGAAACTTGGTTTTTTATCTTGACTTTTGCGACAGCCCCGGCAGAATGGATGCCGAAATGATAGACCTTTACAAGGGGGAGGACGCAGTACCGCTTCTTCGTGAGTTTTTCGTAAACGTAAACGATAACGACGGGTGGGACGTTGCCCTCGGCCCCGATTACAACGAGCTTACCCTGCAGATACTTAAGGCCTGTAAGGGCTTCCGCCGCCCTTCAATAGAGCTGAGGGTTACGAAGGATATGCCTTCGGAAATATGGGAGGCGGCGATAGAGTCGCTTAAAACGGGGTCGGGAAACCCCTGCTTTTATAACGAGGAGCTTTATCAGAAGCTCCTTTCGGAGAGATTTCCCAAGATTCCAAAAGAGGATTTGGTTAAATTCAGCGGATGCGGCTGCACCGAAACGACGCTTCAGGGAATCTGCCGCACCGGCTCGATAGATGCGGGCATACATACTCTTCTCGTTTTCAGAAAGACGATGGAGGAGTCGCTTGCACTCTCACAAAGCTTTGAGGAGTTTTACGAAAGGTTTTTTGTCGACGTAGGAAAGGCGGTAAGGGAAACGGCGGGAATAGTTTACGATTTTTACAAGCTTCGTTCCGAAATTCTTCCCAATCCCATGCGCTCCCTTTTGCTTGACGATTGCATCGACAAGGCGACCGACTACAACGCAGGCGGCACGAGATACACCTGGAGCGTGGTGAATTTTGCGGGTGTTATCAACGTAATCGATTCGCTTCTTGCGGTAAAGGAGATAGTTTTCGATAAAAAGGAAATGGATGCGAAGGAGTTTTTAAGGCTTCTTGACGAAGAGGACCCGCTATTTTACAAGAGGCTTGAGGCGGTGCGGCATTTCGGCGTTGACGATGAGGAGGCAGACTCCTTTGCCGCAGAATTCTCCGACCGACTTTTTCAGATGTTTGACGGATATTCGCTTCCCTTCGGCGAGGGCTTTTTGCCCTGCTCAATTCAGTTTACCACCTACGTCGGTGCGGGCAGTCTTGTTGCCGCCACCCCCGACGGTCGCCGTGCGGGTGAGCCCCTTTGCGACAGCCTTACCGCACTCAGGGGCAAGGCGAAAAAGGGTCCCACCGCCCTCATTAACAGCATAACCAAGCTAAAGCTTTGGAGATTGCTCGGCACTCCCGTGGTAAACCTCTCATTCTCCCCCGAAAATCTCGATAAGGCGCTTGCTCCGATGGTGAAAAGCTATTTCGGGCAGGGTGGACTTCAAACCCAGATAACCTGCGTTTCAAGGGAGGATATGATCGACGCCCTTTCAAATCCCGAAAAGCACGAGGATCTTATCGTGCGAATAGGAGGATTCTCGGAATATTTCAACAGCCTTTCCCATGAGGCAAAGCTCTCGGTTATAGAAAGAACGGTAATGGTGTGATGAAGGGCAGAATATTTAACCTTTTGCGGTTTTGCTTAAACGACGGACCGGGAATAAGAACGACGGTCTTTTTCAAGGGCTGCCCCCTTCACTGCGAGTGGTGCCACAATCCCGAATCGCTCTCCTTTAAAAGTGAGCTTTTGTTTAATGCGGAAAAATGCGTTGGTTGCGGAAAATGTGCGGCGGCATGCAAAAACGGCGTTCACCTTTTTGAAAACGGTCGCCGCCTTCTTGACCGAAACGGATGCGAGCTTTGCGGGGAGTGCGTCGAGGCGTGTCGCTTTTTTGCAGTTGAAATTGCGGGAAAAGAAACGGAGGCAAGCGAGATCGTTAAAGAAGCGCTTAAAGACTTGAATTTTTACAAAAATTCGGGCGGCGGCGTTACCCTTTCGGGCGGTGAACCGATGGCACAGCCCGAATTTGCCTTTGAAACGGCGTCGGCGCTCAAAAAGGCGGGGATTTCGGTTGCGATAGAAACGTCGGGCATGGCAAGAAGCGCGGATTTTGAAAGGATCGCGGCGGTTACCGATCTTTTTCTTTACGATATAAAGCTTTCCTCGGAGGAGCTTTATAAGCGGCATACGGGCGGAAGCTTAAAAACTGTTTTGGAAAATTTAAGGCTTTTGAATTCCCTGGGAAAGGATATAATATTAAGACTTCCCCTCATTCCCGAAATAAACGGGAATGAGGAGAATTTTCGGTTTGCGGCGAGCCTTGCAAACGAGCTTTGCTGTGTAAAAGGAGTGGAGATAATGCCCTACCACTCCCTCGGCACCGAAAAGGCGGTGCGGGCAGGCAAGACGGAAAGAGCTTTCAAGGCGCCCGAAAAGGAAGAGATTGATGAATATATCAAAGCCCTTCAGGCCTTGACAAGTAAGCCCGTGAAACGCGGATAAATTAAACCCGACCTTTCGGAAGAAGGGTCGGGTTGTTGTTTTTTTGCCTCGCGCAGGGGCTTTTTTCTTTCCGTATGAAGCCACGTGGGGCTCCCCTTTTCGGGGAGATGAGAAAAGGGGGAAAAGAATCTTTTTAAGGGGAAGTTTCCCCTATGCTCGCGAGAATAAAATAATCACAAGCCGCCTTACGCTTAAGCGAAATGCAAACGTCGCTTCGCTCCCTTTGCTATTTCTTATGCGTAAGGCAAGAACGCACAAAACCAAAGGCTTTCGCCTCGCTCGCATCTACCCCTCTTTTGGTACGAAGCCAAAGCTTTGTTGCGCAGGGTTTCAAAAGGGCGGTAGCCCTTTGGTGTTGGGGGTAATAAGAGTAATTCGAGTACGCCTCAAAACGAGTAGATTTTGAGGGATCTTCTTTTCCCCTTTCTTGTATCCTTACAAGAAAGGGGCGCCCCGCGCGCAAGCGGAGTAAAAACAGAGCCTTCCGCGAGGCGGTTAAAAGCTCTTTTTGAAATGCAAAATAACAAAAATCCTCGGTGAATATTCACCGAGGATTTTTCCTGTTTGTATATCTTTGATCACATGCTTGGAGTAAGTCCGAAAATATAATTCAGGATCAAGACCGCCAGCAATGCGGCAACCGTGTAAATTATCATGGGCAGAATGTTGGTCTTGATTATTTTGCCCTCCGAGCCGGTTGTCCCCACTGTTGCGCAAGCGGCTACGACGTTATTTATGCAGGTTATATTTCCTATTGCGCCGCCGACTATCTGGAGCGCAACTATTGAAACGGTGGAAAGACCGAGATTGAGCGCCGTATCGTATTGCAAATTGGTGAAAAGTATGTTTGAAACGGTGTTTGAACCTGATATAAAGGCTCCGAGAACGCCTATAAAGGGTGCGATTACAACGTAGGCCTTGCCCGCAATGTCCGAAAGAAGGTTTGCCATTACCGTCATCATTCCGGGAAGCGACTCGGTTGCGGAATTTCTCATGATCTGCACGAGCGCAACGCCGAAGGCAATGGCAATGGCGGCGCTTGATATTTGCTTAAGGGAATCGGTCCAGGCCTCCTTGACCTGCTTTTTGTTCATTTTGTGTATCGGTATTGTTAAAAGAGCAACCAACGCAAAGGGGATTATTCCGGGAAGATAAGCCGGCTTGAAAAGGTATGAGGCGCCTTTTACTCCGAGGATATCGGTAATTGGTAAAACAAGCTTATCGGAAAGGATAGATTTGATTCCGAGGGCGTCGATCCTCGTCACTATCAGAATGAGAGCTATTATTACGTAGGGGAGCCACGCTCTTATAAGCGACATTTTCTTTCCGCTCTCGTTTTCGGGAATGCTAAGCGATCTCGGCTTCCAGCTTTCCTGCCATTCCGAAACGTCTGGAAAATCCCATTTTTTCTTCGGCACCAAAAATCCGCGCTTTGCGGCAATAACGGTAATTACCAGACCGATAACGGCGCCGAACAGCGAGGGGAATTCGGGACCGAGGAAAAGGGCAATAAGCAGATAGGGGAGTGTAAAGCAAAGTCCCGCAAACAGCGCGAAGGGCAAGACCTCAAAAGCAGGCCTGAAGGATCTTTCCTTTCCGTAGAATTTTGTGAGAATTGCTATTCCCACAAAGGGAAGGAATACGGCGAAAAAGACGTGAGGAATTGCAGACCATAAGGTAAGCTCCGCCTGATAGGCGTCAGGATCTATTCCGCTGTTAACAAGTGTTTGGTTTAACTGCGTCATAGAGGCAATGACGGGAGTGCCTACCGCGCCGAAGGAAACGGCTGCGCTGTCAAAAATGAGGGCAACGGTAGCAGCGGCGATAGTGGGAAAGCCAAGGCTTACGAGCAACGGACCTGCCAATGCCGCGGGGGTACCGTAGCCTGCGGCACCTTCGATAAAGGAGCCGAACATAAAGCCGATTATAATTGCCTGAATCCTTTTGTCGGAGGAAACCGAGGAAAAACCGGAATTTATTGCATTCATTGCACCGGATTTTTTCAAGGTGTTCATAACGAGTATCGCGCCGAAAATTACAAGAGTGGCGTCGAGCGAATTCAAAAATCCGGCAAGCGTTTGCGCGGTTACGGTCAATATGTCGATCTTCCAAACGAAAAGCCCTATAAGGACATACATAGCCCAGGCAAGCGGCAAAGCCTTTTTGGCGGGCCAGTTAAACACCGTCATCAGTAAAATCGTGACCAAAATAGGTAAAAAAGCTATTATTGCGTAAAATAAATGCTCCATAAGCTTCTTCCTTTCGATTGTGATAGTTAAATTATAGAGTATACGATTTACCGTGTCAACGGTTATTTTACGGGCAGAAAGCCTCTGCCTGAATGAGGAAGACTGCCCCGAAATCGGGCACAGAGAAAATCGGACGGCTATACCGGTTGAAAAAACGGGTTTTTCGGCGGAAAACCCACGGTTTTAACTGAAAATTGCCCCAAAAAAAGCAAATTTCGAACGATTGCTTTCGGCAAGGATATACAGGGTGAATATATGCTTTATACCAAATTTACACAGCGTTACTGCGCCTTTGCTCATCTGTTACAACAGAGCCAAGCTCCGGAAACATAGCCGCATTTTTGAAAAACGGACAGAGATATATCAAAACCATATCGAGAAATATATACCGGTGATATCGAAAAAAGTAACTGCTTTCGGAATTAGAAAAAAATACCGCTTTTAATATATATTTTTGTTAATATTTTCACGAATATACGATTGCAAAATGTAGAAATTTGTGGTATAATATATCAGGTAAAGTTATAATTCCCCAAATATGCGCAAAAAGCAAAAAACCGAAATAACAGTAAAAAACTTTTTTGCCGGATTTACAAGCTCGAAAAGGTCTGAAAAGCAAAAGGATCCGATGCAAAGCACTTCCTTTATGGGTAGTGGGAAGAAGCTTTGACGGCTGTTTACTCGGCGAAAAAAGAAAGAAGGACCAAATATGAACAAAATCACAATCATCGGCGCAGGAAGCGTTGGCGCAACGGTGGCCTACACCCTTGCAATTCAGGGCGTTGCCTCTGAAATCGTACTTATCGACATCAACAAGGACAAGGCCTTCGGCGAGGCCCTCGATATTTATCAGGGCACTCCCTACAGCCACTCCTGCGTTGTAACCTCGGGCGACTATCCCGATGCGGCGGGCTCCGATATCGTCGTAATCACCTCGGGCGTTGCAAGAAAGCCCGGTCAGTCAAGACTTGACCTTGCCCAGACAAACGTAAACATCATCAAGTCGATAGCTCCCCAGATAGTAAAATACGCACCCGAGGCTATCTACGTTATCGTAAGTAACCCCGTTGATATTCTTACTTATGTATTTTGCAAATACTCGGGTCTTCCCGAGAACCAGATCATCGGATCGGGTACCATTCTCGATACCTCACGTCTTCGTTCACATCTCTCCGAGTTCTACAACATCAACCAGGTAAACGTTCACGCTTACGTTCTCGGCGAGCATGGCGATTCATCTTTCGTTCCGTGGTCTTTGGCAAATATCTCCAACATTCCGATAGACGTTTATCCCTACTCGCTCTCCGATGAGACTGCTTATCCCAAATACGATAAGGAAGCGGCTCTCGAGCACGTAAAGAAGTCGGGCGGCAAGGTAATTCAGTGCAAGGGTGCAACCTTCTATGCGGTTGCTATGTCGGTTTGCCACATCTGCAAATGCATTCTCGGCGGTATCGACACCACTCTTACCGTTTCCACCATGCTCCACGGAGAGTACGGCATCGACGACGTTTGCTTAAGCCTTCTCAACATCGTTGGCAAGAAGGGCGTTCACAGCAAGATAAATCTTCCCATGACTCCCGACGAGGTTGCCGACCTCAGAAAGAGCGCGGAGAGCCTCAAATCGGTTATCAACAGCATTGAAATATAATGCTTGAATAAAATAACAAATTATAATCCGTGAAAGGAACATCAGATTATGGAATATCGTATTGAACACGACTCAATGGGTGAAATGAAGGTCCCTGCCGACAAGCTTTGGGCGGCACAGACTCAGAGAAGCCGCGAGAATTTTGAAATCGGCGTTGGAATCGAAACCATGCCCGCAGAAATAATTCACGCCTTCGGAATCCTCAAAAAGGCTGCGGCGATCGCAAACAACGGCTTAAAGCCCGAAAAAATGACCGATGAAAAGCTCGAGGGCATCAAAAAGGCTTGCGACGAGGTTATTGCGGGACTTCTTAACGACAACTTCCCCCTTGTAGTATGGCAGACAGGCTCCGGTACTCAGTCCAACATGAATACCAACGAGGTTATTGCAAACAGAGGCAATCAGATCCTCGGCAAGAAGCTTCTCCATCCCAACGACGACGTAAATATGAGTCAGTCGTCAAACGATACCTTCCCTACCGCAATGCATATCGCAGCGGTGCTGATAATTGAAAATAAGCTCATTCCCGCAGCAAAGACTCTTATCGACACCTTCAAGCGTCTTGAAGCAGAGAACGAGGGAATAGTAAAGAGCGGCAGAACCCATTTACAGGATGCAACTCCCATTAAATTCAGCCAGGAAATCAGCGGCTGGCGTTCAAGCCTCGAGAGAGACGTTGAAATTCTCGAGATCGGCGTAAAGCCTCTTTACGAGCTTGCGCTCGGCGGAACCGCAGTAGGTACCGGACTTAACGCCCCCAAGGGATTTTCCGAGGCGGTTGCGGCAGAGGTTGCGGCTCTCACCGGCAAGCCCTTCGTTACCGCAGTAAACAAATTCCACGCCCTTACCTCTAAGGACGAGCTCGTATTCGCACACGGCGCCATCAAGGCACTTGCCTGCGATATGATGAAGATAGCAAACGACGTGCGTTGGCTCGCATCCGGTCCCAGAGACGGTCTCGGAGAGATATTCATTCCCGAGAACGAGCCCGGCTCCTCTATCATGCCCGGCAAGGTAAATCCCACCCAGTGCGAGGCTGTTACCATGGTTGCCGTTCAGGTTATGGGTAACGACGTTGCCGTCGGTATGGCTGCATCGCAGGGCAACTTCGAGCTTAACGTATTTATGCCCGTTTGCATCTACAACTTCCTTCAGTCTGCAAGACTTCTTGCCGAAGCGATAATCTCCTTCAACAAGAACTGCGCAGTAGGCATTACCGCCAACAAGGAAAAGATGCATCACAACCTTCACAACTCTCTTATGCTCGTTACCGCTTTAAACCCCTACATCGGCTACGAGAACGCTGCAAAGACTGCAAAGAAGGCATATAAAGATAACATTTCTCTTAAGGAAGCCTGCGTAGAGCTCGGATTCCTTACCGCAGAAAAATTCGACGAAGTATTCCATCCGGAAAAAATGGTATAAACTGGAGGTCATAAAATGAAAGTCAGCTATTTCCCCGGTTGCACTCTCAAGAACAAGGCAAAGGATCTTGACGTTTACGCTTACAGATCCGCCGAGGCATTGGGCGTAACCCTGGAGGAGATCGAGAATTGGCAGTGCTGCGGCGGTGTTTTCACCACCTCCAAGGACGAAATTGCCACAAAGCTCTCTTCGGTTCGCGCGCTTAAGGCGGCAAACGATAAGGGTCAGCCTCTCGTATCGGTATGCTCGGCGTGTCACAACGTTATAAAGCAGACCAACAACGCGATGCAGACCGATAAGGATTTCGCGTTTAAGGTAAATAACTATCTTAAAGAGGACGGTCCCTATAACGGCGAGACCGAGGTGCTTCACTTCCTCGAGCTCCTACGCGACAAGATCGGCTTTGACGCCGTTAAGGAGAAGGTAGTAAATTCGCTTAAGGGCAAAAAGATCGCAGCCTATTACGGATGCCTTCTTTTAAGACCCGGCAAGGTAATGAGAATGGACGATCCCGAGAATCCCACCATTATGGAGGATCTCATTAAGGCGCTCGGCGCAGAGGCAGTGGTTTTTGCAAACAGAAACGAATGCTGCGGCGGCTACGTTTCAATGGAAAGTCCCGCTCTTGCAGCAAAGAAGTCGAATGCCGTTGTTGAGAATGCAAAGGCAAAGGGCGCCGATATGATAATCACCGCCTGCCCCCTTTGCCGTTACAACCTCGTTAAGAACGGTGCCGATATTCCCGTTGTTTATTTCACAGAGCTTCTTGCAGAGGCCCTTGGAGTAAAGGAGGATAACAAATGAGCCACAATTCCAATCTTCAGGACGATATTATCCGAATGAGCGGAGTAAATCCGAGAAAATGCATGCGTTGCGGCAAATGCTCGGCTACCTGCCCCGCTTACGACGAAATGGAATATCATCCTCATCAGTTTGTAAATATGGTTGAGAACGGCGATATCGAGCCGCTTCTCAATTCCGAGTCTTTATATAAATGCCTTTCCTGCTTCGCCTGCATTGAAAGATGTCCCAGAAGCGTTGAGCCCGCAAAGCTCGTTGAGGCGGTAAGACTCGCGGTCATAAGACAGCAGGGTGCAAACAGAATGAAGCCCGAGGACGTTGCCGCGATAGCGGATGACGAAACTCCCCAGCAGCTTCTCGTGAGCGCCTTCAGAAAATACAGCAAATAAGGAGGAAAAGACAAGTGCAGAGAATTGGTGTTTTTGTTTGTTGGTGCGGAAGCAACATCGCAGGAACAGTTGACGTTCACGCGGTAGCCGAGGCTTTAAAGCTTGAGCCCGGCGTAGTCTTTTCAACCGACTATCAGTATATGTGCTCGCAGGCAGGTCAGAATATTATAAAGGAAGCCATTGCGGAGCATAAGCTTACGGGAATCGTGGTTTGCTCATGCTCGCCCCGTATGCACGAGGCAACCTTCAGAAAGACGGCTGCCGCAGCAGGTCTTAACCCCTATATGGTTGAGATAGCAAATATCCGTGAGCAGTGCTCGTGGGTACATAAGGATATGCCCATAGGAACCGAAAAGGCCATTATTTTGGGTAAGGCCGCGGTTGCAAAGGTAAACCTTAACGCTCCCCTTACTCCCGGTGAGTCCCCCGTAACCAAGAGAGCCTTGGTAATCGGCGGCGGTATCGCCGGTATTCAGACCGCTCTTGACATTGCCGACGCGGGCTTCCCCGTTGACATCGTTGAGAAAAAGCCCACCATCGGCGGTAAGATGGCACAGCTCGATAAGACCTTCCCGACTCTTGACTGCGCCGCATGTATCCTTACCCCCAAAATGGTTGACGTCGCACAGAACGATAAGATAAGGATCTTCTCTTACAGCGAGGTCACCGAGGTAAAGGGCTTTGTCGGTAACTTCGACGTTAAAATAAAGAAGCATGCAAGATACGTTAAAGAGGACGTTTGCACCGGCTGCGGAGCCTGCGTTGACAAATGCCCCATGAAGAAGGTTCCCAACGAGTTCAATCTCGGAATGGATAACCGTCACGCTATCTACATTCCCTTCGCACAGGCAGTTCCGAAGGTCGCGACCATCGACCCCAACGCCTGCAATATGATAAAGAACGGCAAATGCGGTCTTTGCGCAAAGGTCTGCACCGCAGGTGCTATCGACTACACCCAGAAGGACGAATTTATCGAGGAAAAGTACGGCGCAATAGTAGTTGCAACCGGATATAACCACATCAGCATGGATAAATTCGACGAATTTGCTTATAATCAGTCTAAGGACGTTATCACCTCTCTCGAGTTTGAAAGACTTACCAACGCCGCAGGTCCCACCGCAGGTAAGCTTCTCCGTCCCTCCGACGGCGTTCATCCCCATACCATCGTTTTCGTACAGTGCGTTGGCTCACGTTGCGACGCCTGCGCCGAAAAGGGCAAGGAATACTGCTCCAAGATATGCTGTATGTACACCGCGAAGCATGCAATGCTCACGAGAGATAAATATCCCGATACCGACGTTTACGTATTCTATATCGACGTTCGTACCCCCGGCAAGAACTTTGATGAGTTTTATCGCCGCGCAGTTGAGGAATACGGCGTACATTATATAAAAGGTATGGTCGGCAAGGTCGTTCCCGAGGGCAACAAGCTCAAGGTTCAGGCTTCTGATCTTCTTTCCAACAAGCAGCTTCATATCGACGCTGACCTCGTTGTTCTTGCCGCGGCTATCGAGCCCGACAAGTCGGCACGTCCCTTGGCTACTATGCTCACAGCAAGCATGGATACCAACGATTTCTTCACCGAGGCTCATCCCAAGCTCCGTCCCGTAGAGAGCCCCACCGCAGGCGTATTCCTTTCGGGTGCTTGCCAGGGTCCCAAGGATATTCCCGAGACCGTTTCTCAGGCAGGAGCCGCCGCTTCGAAGGTAATCGGCCTTCTTGCGAAGGATAAGCTCACCGGCAACCCCTGTATCGCTCATTCCGACGAGATGATGTGTAACGGCTGCTCCCAGTGCGAGCGCGTTTGTCCCTACGGTGCCATCTCCTACGAGGAGCGCGAGGTGCGCGGACCTGAGTTCCGCGGCATCAAGCGTGTGGCGGTCGTC
>JAZQKU010000064.1:0-18625 GCA_045542315.1 Eubacteriales bacterium
CGTTGATAGAGGTTTCGAGAAGCTGCGAGGAGATCGCTGCCTTTGCGGCATCCTCTGCTTTGTTGGCGCCCTCGCCGTAACCGATGCCGATGTGGGTCTTGCCCGCATCCTTCATTACAGACTTGATGTCTGCAAAGTCGAGGTTAACGAGTCCGGGAACGGTGATAAGGTCGGAAATACCCTGAATACCCTGCTTGAGCACTACGTCGGCTGTCTTGAAGGCTTCGCGAAGCTCGATCTTGCCATCGAGAATGCTTATTAAGCGATCGTTGGGAATGACAACGAGGGAATCGACGTTTTCCATAAGATTTTCGGCGCCGATCTCAGCCTGCTGCATTCTTTTTCTTCCCTCAAACGAGAAGGGCTTTGTTACTACGCCTATGGTGAGTATATCAAGCTCTCTTGCTACGGAAGCAACCACGGGAGCTGCGCCCGTACCGGTGCCGCCGCCCATACCTGCGGTGATAAATACCATATCGGCGCCCTTTAAAGCGTCGGCAATAAGCTCGCGGCTTTCCTCTGCCGCAAGTCTTCCGATTTCGGGATTTGCGCCCGCGCCAAGACCTCTTGATACCTTTTCGCCTATTTGTATTTTGTGATTTGCGTTGGTCATATAAAGATCCTGCAAATCGGTGTTTATTGCGATGAATTCAACGCCCTGAACGTTTTCTTCAACCATTCTGTTTATAGCGTTTTTGCCGGCGCCGCCAACTCCGACTACTTTTATGCGGACAACTTTATTCATTTCTTCAGCAATTCGGAAAGCCATTATTTCTACTCCTTGCATTTTATTACTATTATATTTTATACTATTACAAGCAATTTTTCAAGTGTTTTATTAAAATTATCCCTTTATTTTTATATCAATCCATTCCTCATCGGTGAGAGGATGGTAAATCGTCTGCTTTGCAGTGTCGTCCTGGAACTTGATCTCGGCTTTTTCATCCTTGTCGGCGTTATCGCTTACGCAGATCATAGCCGCCTTTATCTTCTTTTCAACGTTGTCGGCGTTACCGAGATTTATCATTATTTTAGCCATATAATCGAAGGTTATGTTATAGCGCTTAGAAACGTTCAATTCGCTTATTTTGTCGGCAAGCTCTGCATTTATAAGCTCTTCCCAGACGTTTTTATAGATTCTTTCGGTGGTTTCATCGCGAAATACCGCTTTTTTGCCCGTTTCGGCTTCTGTTATACCCGAACCGATAAGCTCGGGGAGATTGGGCTTCGTTGCTTTTATATCAAGCACCTTTCCGTTTTCGTCAATTACGGCATAGCCCTCCCGAAGCGAAACGCAAACCGCCTCCTTTGCGTCGGTTATAATGACGGTTACAGAAAGTTGAAAATAATCTCTTTTCACTTCAACCTTTTCTGCATAACTGTATTTTTCTTTTATCGCCGACACTATCTCGCTTTCGTTTATAAAAAGAATGCCGTCGCCTGTTTTGAGTCCGCTGCATTCTATTATTTCCTCGGCGGTATAGCGCTCCGATGCCGAAACGGTGATGTTTCTTATCTTTGCAAGCAGAAAAACCGTTACGGCAAGCGCAACGGCAATGAGGACGGCAAGCAGCACGAAGCCGCGTCCTCCCCTTTTTCTGTTTATATGCGATTTTCTCTTTTTTACAGTCTTTTTCAAGGCTTTCTCCGTTTTTTATATTCTTTTTATGTTTGCGCCGAGCGCTCTTAAATTTTCCTCAATTCTTTCGTAGCCTCTGTCGATGTGAAATACCTTATCTATTTCCGTCACACCCTCTGCAGCCAAGGCCGCAACAACAGGCGCCGCACCGCCGCGAAGGTCGGTGCTTTCAACACGGGCGCCCGTGAGTCTTTGGACTCCCTCCACTACCGCAACACGGTCCTGCACCGTGATTTTGGCACCCATTCTCACCAGCTCGTTTACGTGCTTGAAGCGGTTTTCAAATATCGTTTCAACGAAAACGCTGTCACCCTTTGCGGTGGTCATAAGCGCCATAATCGGCGCCTGAGAGTCTGTGGGAAAGCCCGGATAAGGCATAGTTCTTAAATTTCTGATTCCGTTTATTTTGCCGTTTGATTTTATTTCAACCGTGTTTTCCGTAAAATTTACGCCTACTCCCGCATCGGAAAGAGCCGCCAGAACAGACGAGAAATGCAAGGGATTTACTCCCATAAGCTTGCCCTTTCCGCCCGTTATTGCAATAGCCGCAAGATATGTAGAGGCAACTATTCTGTCGGGAATTACTCTGTGAACAACGGGGTAAAGCTTTTTCACTCCCGTTATTACCATCTGTCCGCCTTCCGACGAAATCTTGGCGCCCATTTCGTTTAAGAAGTTTTTAAGATCGTCTATTTCCGGTTCTCTTGCCGCGTTTGTTATTACGGTCGTACCTTTAGCCAAAACGGCGGCAAGCATAATATTTTCGGTGGCTCCCACGCTCGGGAAGCTCAAGTTTATTTCGGCACCCTTCAAGCCTCCGTCGGCGCGGCAATCAAGGTAGCCGTGATCGTCGGTTATTACCACTCCGAGCTTTTCAAGCGCGTGAAGATGCAGGTCTATCGGGCGTGGACCGAGCTCACAGCCTCCGGGCATACTTATTCTTGCTCTGCCCGTTTTTGCAATTATTGCGCCCAGAAACATTATTGACGAGCGCATCTTCCGCATAAGCGAATCCTCTATCTCAAAGCCGCTTATGTTTTCGGAATTCACAGTTATAACTCCGCCCTCACGGGATACGGCGCAGCCGAGATTTTTCAGGATAGACACCGCAACGTCGGTGTCGCTTATTGCGGGGCAATTTTCAATTACCGATTCGCCGTATGGAAGTATCGACGCCGCAAGTATAGGCAAAATGCTGTTTTTTGCGCCCTGAACCATTACCGTTCCTTCAAGACGCTTTTTGCCTTCAATATATAATTTTGTCATTGTTCACCCTCCGCTTTTAATTTACGCTTGGTTCATACTATGCCGCGCAGTCAAAAGCGGTGAATGAGCTATTTAAGTAACTCTGAAATTGAATCTGTTATGGTATTCAACGCCTCGGGCTTTGCCACGGTGCGTGACGCCTTAGACATTGCCGAAAGGGTATTTTGCTTGCCGAAAATTTCATTTAACGTTTCGGAAAGCTTTTCTGCCGAGAAATCCTCTTCGCGGATCAGTACTGCGGCACCGACGTCGGAAAACGCCTTTGCGTTGAAATACTGATGATCGTCGGTTACGTTGGGCGAGGGGATCAGGATCGAAGGCAGTCCCATTACCGCGATCTCCGCAAGTGTTATTGCACCGCTTCTGGTTATCGCAAGGTCTGCCGCAGTCATTATTTCGGGGACGTTATCCGCATAGGGAATGATCTTTATATTTTCGGGAAGATCTATTTTGCGGCTTTTAATTTCCCCGATGATCTCCTCGTAATATTGATTTCCCGTTGACATTATGATATTATACTGCGCTCTGTTTTCCTCTTTTTCAAGGAAATCTATTACCGAGTAGTTGATCTTGCCGGCGCCCTGTGAGCCGCCCGATATGTAAAGAAGCGGACGGGCATCTACGTTAAGGCTTTTTCTCGCATCTTCCTTGTTGCCCTTTAAAAATTCACTTCTAACGGGGTTTCCGCTTACGATTATTTTTTTGGCGGTTGCGGAATTTGCGTTTTTATCAAAGCTTAAAAAAAGGATATCGGCTTTTTTGGAGACTATTCGAGTGGCTACGCCCAAAAATGCGTTTTGCTCGTGAATAGCCGTTTTTATTCCGAGCTTCTGCGCGGAAATTACTGTGGGCGCGCTTATATATCCGCCCGTGCCGATGACTATATCGGGCTTGAAATCGCGAATAATCTTTTTGGATCTTGATAAAGCCTTTCCTATGCGGTAAACGCTTCGGATATTCTTGAAGGGATTTTTTCTGTAAAAAACACCCGAGCGGATAAACTCTATTTTATAGCCCGCTTTGGGAACAAGAGTTGCTTCAAGACGGTTTTTCTGACCTATAAAAAGTATTTCTGCGCCGTAACGGCTTTTCAATTCGTTTGCTATTGCGATTGCGGGATAGATATGTCCGCCCGTGCCGCCCGCAGCCATTATTACCTTCATAAAAGCACCTCAATTCTTATTCAATCTTGAGTATCTCGAAACCGAAAGCACTATTCCCATTTCAACAAGCAGTATGACGAGCGACGTGCCGCCGTAGCTGAAGAACGGAAGAGAAATTCCCGTGTTCGGTATGGTGTTTGTTACAACCGCGATATTGAGCGCCGTTTGGAGAGCAATTCGCGTTATAATGCCCACAACGAGGAAAAATCCGAATTTATCGGGGGCATTCATTGCTATTTTATAGCCCCGATATATTAAAATTACGAAGAGAGAAATTATTATCATCGCTCCGACAAATCCAAGCTCCTCGCATACGATAGCAAAGATAAAGTCGTTTTGCGGTTCGGGGATATACAGATATTTCTGACGGGATTTTCCGAGTCCGAGTCCGAAAAGGCCGCCCGATCCGATGGCGTAAAGGCCCTGAATGGTCTGGAAGCCCGCTCCCAAGGGATCCTTGAAGGGGTCAAGCCAGATGTTGATTCGGTCTGTCATATAGTTTCCGAGAAGCATTACGCCCGCGGCGCCGCCGAGCACCGCAATTCCGCCCGTGGGAAGCAAAAATTTAAGATTGGTGCCGCCGACGAATATAAGAACCACGCCGACGCCCGCTATGAGTATCGCGCCCGAAAGATGGGGCTCGATTACGGTCAGGAATGCGGGGAGTCCGATAATTGCAAGCGGTATTACGAAGCCGTATAAAAAGGTCTTCATTCGGTTGTAGTTTACCGCCATATAGAGTGAGAGACACATTATCGTGCCGAGCTTTGCAAATTCGGAGGGCTGCAAGGTTATTCCGAAAATGGTTATCCAACGGTTAACGTCGCCGCTTCCCATAAAAAGCGCAACTATAAGAAGCAATATCGATCCTGCATAAGCAATATACGCGACAAAACGTAGGAAGTTGTAATTGAGCTTTGAAATGAAGATCATTGCAACAACGCCGATTATCGCAAAGCCGAGCTGCTTTTTAATATAGAAATAACTATCGCCGCCGTTCTGGTAAAATCCCCAGACAAAGCTTGCGGAAAAGACCATTACGAGTCCGATTGCCAGAAGTGCAAAAACGAGTGCCATAAACAGTGTGTCGGCGGGAAGTCCCTTTGCCCACAGCTTCATTGTTGCGGGAGCTGTTTTAAACTCCGGCTTTGCATTCATTTTTGCTACGGTTTCGTTTTCAAGATTTTTCTGTTTTCTGTTTTCTTCGGTTCTCTCTTCTCTTTGCAAGCGGATTCAGCTCCTTTCCGACGTTTTAAAACTGTTTTTATACTCCGAACAGGAAGAATGAAATAAGACAGAAGAAGAAGGTTGCTACCGTGAATACGATAACTATTTTATTCTCGCTCCAGCCCGAAAGCTCGAAGTGATGGTGAATGGGAGACATTTTAAAGAGTCTTTTTCCGTGGCTTATTTTGTAATATCCCACCTGAAGAATTACCGAAAGGCTTTCGATAACCGTCATTATTCCCGCAAGGAAAAGCATCAGGGTAAGGTCAAGCGCCACACCCGAAAGGACGAAAAGTCCGCCGAGGAAGAGGGAGCCTGTGTCACCCATAAATATTTTTGCGGGATTCATATTGAAGATAAGGAATCCGAGCACCGCGCCTATTGCCGCGGTTATCATAATCGCCATATCGTCGGCGCCGAGTGAAAGGGCAACCAGTGCGATTACCGCAAAAGAAGGAACCGACTCGGCAGAAAGAAGTCCGTCGATGCCGTCGGCGAGGTTAAAGCTGTTGTTGAAAAAGACTATTACTAATATTGTCAAAGGATAGTAAAATATACCGAGATCAAGCATGCTGTCGGTAAAGGGAAGTCTTATTTCGGTAGAGGTGTATCCGAGCACCGACATCGTTGCAACGAATGCACCCGCAAAAAGAAATTGCAAAACGAATTTCTGGGAAACTGTAAGTCCCATATTTCTTTTAAGGACTACCTTTATAAAATCGTCGGCAAAGCCTATAGCTCCGAAGAGAAGCGAGCCGATTATTACCGTCAAAACGCGGTAGTCACCGCTTGTAAGGCCGCTTAATGAAAAGGAAAGCGCCGCAACGGTGAAGGCGATTATAAATACTATTCCGCCCATCGTGGGAGTTCCCTGCTTACCCTCGTGCCATTTCGGTCCCTCGTCAAGTATGGTCTGGCCGAACTTGAGTCTTCTTAAAAACGGTATTACCAAAGGGCAAAGTATTACGGATATTGCAAACGAAACAACAAGTGCAAAAAGCACGAAAAGCATTCCTGACATCAGTTTTTCCAGCCTTCCTTGAATTTTTCAATAATTTCCTCCGCTTTCATTCCGCGGCTTGCTTTAAACAGTATCATCGCGCCGTCGGTTGCCGTTTCGCAAAGCTCTGCGGCAGCCTCCAGGGGAGTTCTGAACCAGGCTGCAGATGCTTCCTTTACGGAGTTTGCGCCGTTTGCGATATTTTTTGCCATTTCACCGTAGCAAATTATCTTATCAAACGTCTTGGCAGCCTCGGCGCCGGTTTTGAAGTGATATTCGGGGCTTTTTTCGCCAAGCTCGAGCATATCCGCAAGGAGGGCGATCTTGGGTGCTTCAGATCTTTTGGAAATTACGTCGAATGCGGCTCTCATGCTGTCGGGGCTTGCGTTGTAGCAGTCCTCCATAAGAGTCACGCCCTTGAATTCATAGATATTCTGACGCATCTTTTCACCCACGAAATTTGAAAGACCTTTTATTATTTCAACAGTGGTAAGTCCCGTCAGGTAGCCCGCAACGGTTGCCGCAAGAGCGTTTAAAACGTTGTGCTTTCCAAACGCCTTTATTTCGGCCTCAAACTCCTCATAGGGGGTTTTTACGGTGAAAACGGTCTTATCGGAGAGATATCTTATATTTTCGGCACGGTAGCTTGCAAGCTCGTTTTCAATGCCGTAATATATCACGGGGTGAGCGAGTGTTCCCGCTACGCTCCGGAGCATATCGTCATCGGCGTTCAGGACAAGTGTTCCGTCGGCACCGAGTCCGTTTTCAATTTCAAGCTTTGCTTTAAGGATATTTTTTCGGCTTCCGAGCGCTTCGATGTGTGAAACGCCTATATTGGTTATTACCGCAACTGCGGGCTTTGCGATTTTTGTGAGGTAATCTATCTCGCCCGCGGCGTCCATTCCCATTTCCAGAACTGCCGCTGTGTGATCGGCGGTAAGATTCAATACCGAAAGAGGAAGTCCGGTTTCGCTGTTGTAGTTTCCTTCGCTTTTTAAAACGCTGTGACCCTCGCTCATTACGGCGTAGATCATTTCCTTTGTCGTAGTTTTTCCAACGCTTCCCGTTACGCCGACTACCGGTATTTCATAACGCAAGCGGTAGCCGAGGGCGAGAGCACCGAGTGCTCTTTCGGAGGAGATGACCTCTATGAAGGTTGCTTTTTCTCCGTTTCTTAATTCAAGCTCTGAAAACGGCTTCTCTATTACTATTACCGCCGCACCCTTTTCTATCGCTGCGTCGATATAGATATGTCCGTCGGTTACGCTTCCCCTAATGGCAAAAAATACCGAATCGGGTGTTACCCTTCTCGAATCGATCTCGGCGCTCACACATTCGCTAAGCGGATTTCCGCATACGATCTTTCCGCCCGTCAATTTTGCTATTTCGATTGCAGTCAGCTTCTCCATTTTGTCATCATTCCTTTTAGGTCAAATCTAAATATATGCTTTTAAAATTTCGGATTCATCGAAATTTACCGTTTTATCTTTCAGTATCTGATAGTTTTCATGCCCTTTTCCCGCAAGAAGCACTATGTCGCCGCTTTTGGCATTTTGCATTGCGGTCTTTATTGCCGCACGTCTGTCTTCTATTATCAGCTGCGGTGTTTTGTAAAGAGCCGAGCCTTTTGCTATATCCTCTATGATAGCGTGCGGGTCCTCGCTTCTGGGATTGTCGGAGGTTATTATTACGAGGTCGGAATATCTTGCCGCGATCTTTCCCATTTTGGGACGTTTTTCTTTTTCTCTGTCGCCGCCGCAACCGAAAACCGTTATAATTCTGCCGTTTCCTTTAAGCTTTTTAAGCGTCTTTAACACCTTTTCAAGACCGTCGGGCGTGTGAGCATAATCAATTATTGCAGTGACGCCGTTTTTGGTTTTGAAGCTTTCCATTCTTCCCTTTATGCCGCTTGCGCTTTTCAGGCTTTCTGCCGCATCGGCAAAGGAAACGCCCGAAAGGACCGCCAGGGAGACCGCCGTAAGTGCGTTGTAAACCGAAAAATCTCCCGGAATATTTATCTCGGTAACTATCTCGTCTTTTCCGTAACAAAGAGTGAATTCCGTTTTATTCCTCGATTGCTTAAGCTTTTTCGCGGTTATATCGGCATCCTTGCAGCTTATCGCGTAAGTGAGAACGGGAACCGATAGCTTTGATGCTTTTTCAATGAAATGCGGCGCGCTTTTATCGTCGAGATTTACTGCTACCGCACGGCTTTGCTCTACGATCTTGAGCTTTGCCTTCAGGTAGCTTTCCATATTGCCATGGTAATCGAGATGATCCTCGGTGAGGTTCGTAATTGCAGAAGCCAAAAAGGTTATTCCGTGAACCCTCTTTTGCGAAAGTGAATGGGAGGAGACCTCCATACAGACGTTTTTCAATCCGTTATTCTTCATTTTTGAAAACAGACGGAAAAGCTCGCTTTGCGAAGGAGTTGTTTGCACGGCGGCTTGAGAGCCGTCACCCGTAAGGTTTGCAACTGTGCCGATAACACCTGTTTTTATTCCCGTTTTTTCAAAAATATGACGGGTGAGGTAGGTCACGGTTGTTTTTCCGTTTGTGCCCGTTACCCCGACGATATTCAGATCCTTATCGGGTAAGCCGTAGAAATTTCGCCAGATCATCCCTCTTGCAAGAGCCGCGTCCTTAACGATTATATCGGCGTTTTCCTCGCCTACCGTTACGGCTCCTTTGCTCTTTGCCTCGTCAAGGTATTCCGTTCCGTTGAATTTTTCTCCCTTTACCGCAATGAAAAGAGAATCCTCGGTTGCTTCACCTGAAACAGCCGCAATTTTTACTACTTCCCTGTCGGGTATGACCTCCGACAGAACTTCAACATCCTTTAAAAGCGATTGAAGCTTCATCGGATGCACCTCGTAGTTATATCTTAATCAAAAACGTTATCGTAATCCTCGGAAAGATAATAAAGCTCAAGCGTTATGAGATGTCCCGCAGGCTTTACCTCTCCCGCAACCGGGCTTTGACTTCCCACTATTGTATTTTTAAGGTCCTTGTAATTTTCCTTAAGCTTTATATTGAAGCCCTTTTCGTTAAGTATCTGCTTTGCTTCCTCGATAGTCTTTCCCGTTACGTCGGGAACCTCGATTGCCGCTATCGATTCAACACTTGAGGTATAAAGCGTTACCGTTGTTCCCTTTTCAACTTTTTCGTTTTTCGCTGGAAGCTGATATTTTATTTCATCACCCGTTCCCACTACCCTTACGTTAAGACCGAGCTCGGAAATTTCCTTTTTGCTTTCCGACACAGTTTTACCGACGTAGCTTCCTACCTTTACGGTTGAGTTATCATCGGTCTGGTTGGGTTTTAATCCAAGATAGGGTAAAACTGTTGTGAGAACCGTTTTATTGAACCTTGCGGCAGAGCTGTAGTAGTTTGTTGTGCTTGCCTCCAACGGCTCATCGAATATCGTCAGTATTATTACCTCGGGATCGTCTGCGGGGGCTACGCTTATAAATGAATTTACGTAGAGCCATACCTCTCCGTTTTCGTTTCTTTTATCAAGCTTTTCACTCGTTCCCGACTTGCCGCCGACAACGTATCCCTGAACTCTTGCATTTACACCCGTTCCCGACTCAACAACACCAACCATCATATTGAGAACTTCTTTTGCGGTTTCTGCGCTTACCACCTGCTTGACATCTGTGGTGCCGAAGGTCTCTATGACGTTGCCCTCGCTGTCCATTATTTCCTTTACAACGTGAGGCTTCACCATCGTACCGCCGTTTGCATAGGAGGCTACTATCTGCGCCATTTGTATCATGGATATTTTAAACTGCTGACCGAATGACGAAGTTGCAAGCTCTGCGGCCTTATAGCCGCTTTTGTTAAAGAAAAATCCCGCTTCCTCAGAGGGAAGGTCTATTCCCGTTTTAGTGCCTATTCCTAAGCTCTTTACGAAATCGTACATTTTATCGTTTCCGATACGCTCCGCAATCTGCATAAAGCTCGGATTGCATGACATTGCAAGTGCTTCCATAAAGTCAAGTGTGCCGTGTCCGCCTCTTTTTGCACAGCGTATTTTTAAATTTCCGACCATGTGGTAACCAGGACAATAAAATTCATCGGAGGTCTTTGCAAGCTTTAATTCGAGAGCTATTGCAGCCGTTACCGTTTTAAAAACGGAGCCCGGTTCGTAAATTTCCGAAACGACCTTATTTCTCCACATTTCGTAAAGAAGGTTTGTGCGGTTGCTTCCGTCCTTTTCAAGCTGATCCGCGTAAAAATCGGTGAGAACAAAGGGCTCGTTCAGATCGAAGTCCGGCATTGTTGCCATTGCAAGTATTTCGCCCGTCTTTACATTCATTATTATACTTGCGCTTCTGTTTCTCGAGCCGTTTTCCTCCTGATACTCGCGCAAATAATTTTCAAGAGTGTATTGGATCGTCTGGTCTATCGTTAAAACGAGAGAGTTTCCGTCCTCGGGCTCGATATACATTTCGTAATCGTAGGGGATAAGAAATTTATTTCCGCCCGATACGATGGCGCTTATTATTCTTCCCGCAGTGCCCGAAAGCTCGCTGTCATACTGCGCTTCTATTCCGTAAAGTCCCTGATTGTCATCGCCCGTAAATCCGAGGATATGTGAGCCCAAAGAGCCAAAGGGATAATATCGCTTCGGGTCGTCGGTGACGTTTATACAGTAATTAAGCTCGTTATCCTTTATAAATGCACGGACTGCCGTTGCAACGTCTGGCTCGATTCTTCTTGCCACCGCAACGTAGCTGCTTTCGGTTTTTGATACGGCGCTTTCTATTTTCGATCTTTCAACCGAAAGTATCTCGGAAAGTCCGTCTATTACCGTTTGCTTATCCTCGTCGGCTATTTTATTGGGAACGATATATACCTTATACGCCGTTGCCGATTCTGCAAGCGGTATGCCGTTTCTGTCGTAGATGGTGCCGCGGTTTGCCTCAACCGATATGACGGCTGTTTGCTGATTTACCGCAAGACTCTGAAGCTCGTCGTGGCGAAGCACCTGAAGATTGAAAAGCTGAACTATAAGAACAGCAAAAACAACGAAGGCGAACAAGCCTCTTATTATAAGCATTCTTTTGTATATAGGTCTTGTAACCCCTGATGCCACGGCTTTTCCTCCTTCGTTTCGTCAAATTTCTTTCTTCTGTTTTAATAGCAAAAGCCAAGTTCGAATCTTGGCTTTGTTTTTTATAAGTATAAGACCCGATCAGCTGAAATATTCCATAATTACGGATAAACTTTTTATGATCGAAGCAACTATTCCGCTATCGTTTTCTGTTTCGGACTCCACTTTATTTTCCGAGGGAATACTGATGTATTTCACGTTATTGGAGTCGGTCTTTACCATTCCGAGCTCCTCTGCCTTTTCCTCTATCGTGCTTATATCGGTTATTCTGTTGAGCTCGACGTTAAGTCTTACGATATCGTCCTGTAAAAGCTGTGTTTCGCTTTTTATGGTTGCGGCTTCAAAGGTAAGCTCGTTTAATTTCGCGTAGTTGAGCACCGAAATTACGATGAGCACGCTTACTGCCATAAGATAAAAGATCGGCAAGGGCTTTATTCTTTTTTTGTTTGCTTTTACTTCAGCTGCGCTTTTGCCGGGTGCGCGTACCGTTTTTTTCTTCAAAGCCCTTACTCCTTTCCTTAAAGCTTTTTTGCTGCTCTTAATTTCGCACTTCGTGACCTCGGGTTTATTTCTATTTCCTCATCGGTTGGTAAAACCGGTTTTCTCGTTATTATTTCAAGCTCCGGCTTTTTGTTGCAAACGCACACCGGGAAATCCTTGGGGCAGGTACAGCCCTTTGCCTTATCCTGGAAAAATTGCTTTACGGCCCTGTCCTCAAGCGAGTGGAAGGTTATTACCGCCATTGTTTTTCCGGGGGTTAAAATCTCAAACATCGCTTTTAAGCCCTCGTCAAGGCTTTCAAGCTCGCCGTTTACTTCAATTCTGATTGCCTGGAAGCAACGCTTCGCAGGGTGTTGTTTTTCGTTTTGTGCCGCTTTCGGCATTGCCGATCTGATTACCGAAACAAGCTCTGCCGTGGTTTCAATAGGCTTTTCTTTTCTTTTTTCGCAGATATTCCCCGCTATTCTTCTCGAAAAACGCTCTTCGCCGTATTTGAAGAATATATCGGCAAGCTCCTCCTCGGAGTAACCGTTCACCACGTCGTAGGCTGAAAAATCGCGGTTTCTGTCCATTCTCATATCGAGGGCGGCGTCAGCCATATAGGAAAATCCTCTTTCGGCGTTATCAAGCTGATAGGAGGAAACGCCGAGGTCGGCTATCACGCCGTCTATTCCGTAAATACCAAGCTCGGAAAGCTTTTCCTTTATCTTTTTGAAGTCGGAGTGAATTACCGTTACCCTTTTATCGTTTTCAAAGCGCTTTTTGCAGACCGCTACCGCTTCTTCGTCCTTGTCAAAGCAAAAAAGCCTTGAATTCTCGCTCATCTTATTTGCGATCAAGGCGCTGTGCCCTCCGCCGCCTGCCGTGAGGTCGGCAAAAATGCCGTCTTTTGAAAAGTCAAGCATATTTACCGTTTCGTTCAATAAAACGGTAACGTGTGAAAACTCCATTTTTAAAGTCCTATCTTCGACATTATTTCGCCGATGTTATCGGACACGAGATTCTTTTCGTATCCCGTCCATTTTTCCTTATCCCATATCTCCGCTCTCGTTGCCGATCCCGCAAAGACCGCGTCCTTGGTAAGGCCCGCATATTCGCGAAGATTTTGGGGAATTAAAATTCTTCCCTGCTTATCACACTCGGTTTCCGAGGCGCCGTTCCAGAAAAATCTGATTACGGGAGTTGCATCTGCCATTTTGAGGCTTTTGATGCGCTCGGAAAGCTCGTTCCATTCCTTTTCACCGAAAACGAAAAGGCAACCGTCAAGACCGCGTGTTACGTAAATTTTTCCCGCGAAATCGTTGCGAAACTTTACGGGAACCATTATTCTTCCCTTTTCGTCGATACTGTGATAATATTCGCCGATCAGCATGCCTTTTCACCTCCGTTTTTACCACATTTTTACACTTAGTACCACTTTTGCACACTAATTACCACTATTATACCATTATAACAAAAAAAATCAAGAGCTTTTCGTGTTTTTTTCTGAAAAACTCTTGATTTTTTTATGTTTTTAAAACAAATGTTCTATTTATCTTTTTGAGGACGTTTTTTCGCCGTAAACCGCTTATTTATGCATTGCGAGATACAGCTTTTCCACGCCCGCTCTTGAAAGCGGAACGATGGAATTGTTAAGCGAGGCACTCGCCGAGGTAAGTGCCGTAAACTCCTCGATCTCGGAATAGGAAAGGCTCGGGGTTTCCGGCAAAAGCTTTGTCAGATCCTCGTAAAACTCCTCAAAGCTGTAGCCTACCGCATCGGTAAACAGCTTATCCAGGCGCTCGCTTTCTCCCCTCATAAGTTTGAGATAAGGAATGAGGGAAAAGGCACAGGCAATGCCGTGGGGAACGTATTTATTCACCGAAAGCGGATAGCTTACCGCGTGGGCAAATCCCGTGCCCGTGAGGTTTATTGCCATACCGGCAATTATTGCGGCATAGGAAAGCTCGTCACGCACGTCGGGAGTGATAGCCTTGAATTCAACGAAGGTCTGCCAATGAGCCTTTTTGATTGCGGCCCACGCCCTTTTAAGGCTTTCGGCGGCATAGAGAATGCTTATCTCTCCCGCCTTTGCTCCGTAGAGAGATTCAATGGCGTGAGAAACGACGTCAAGCGCCGTTGCAAGGGTTATATGCCAAGGGAGATTATAGGTATATTTCGGGTCAACGAGGGCGTAAAGCGGGTATATTCTCGGAGATTTAAGGCTCTTTTTGAAGCGTTCTCCGTTATTTCCGCTTGCGGTTATTACCGACACCGCCGTTACCTCCGAGCCGGTTCCCGAGGTGGTCCCCACAACTATTAAGGGAAGCGCCTTTCTCGGAATTGAAACGTATATCTCGTAGGGATCGCGATAATCGTTGGTTGCAAAAACCGCTGCCGCCTTTGCCGCGTCCATTGCAGAGCCGCCGCCGATGGCTATCATCAGGTCTGCACCGAATTCTCTTGCTTTTTCTGCCGCTTTAACGCAGCTCTCAATGCTCGGATTTTCTTCTATTTCGTTGAAAACGCAATATTCTACGGCTGACGCCTCAAGGTTTTGGGTGACGTCAAGAAGCGCGCCGCTTTTTACGGCGCCGGTCCTTCCCGTTACTATTATTGCTCTTTTTCCGATTTTCGTGAAATCGAAGCCCTTTACCGCATCTATCTTCGAGATTACGCGAGTGGGCATAAAATGGTTGTATTCCATTTTGCTTCCGCCTTTCAAAGCAGTTATTTCTGGTGGCTTACGATAAGCTCGTTTTTGACCTTCCAGAGCTTTTCGGAAAGGTCAACGTAATAGGTGTGAGGATTTTCAAATCGGGTTACCTCTTCCCAAAGATTTCCTACTTCCTTAAGGCAGTATTTGCGGATATCGTTTACGTTGGGTGAGTTGTAAACGCGCTTTCCGTTTTCAAAGAGCTTTACGGGAAGTTCCTTTGCATAGTAATCGGTTATGACCTTTTTCTTCCAGGTGTAATCGGGGTCGAATATTTCTATAGGCTTTGTGAAATCGACCTCTTCGTCCTTGAGCGCTATGAGATCGGCAATGGCCTTGCCCGTTTTGTTTTCGTAAAGACGGTAAACGGTCTTGAAATGCGGAATATTTATCTTTGCAACGTTTTCGGAAAGCTTTATTCTGGGAACCAGACCACCGTTTTCTTCAACTGCGGCAAGCTTGTAAACGCCGCCGAATACCGGCTCGCTCTTTGATGTGATAAGTCTTTCGCCAACACCGAACGAGTCGATCTTCGCGCCCTGAATAAGAGTGTCGCGGATAATATACTCATCAAGCGAGTTGGATGCCATTATCTTGCAGTCGGGATAGCCTGCCTCATCGAGCATAATGCGCATCTTGCGGGTGAGATAGGTGATATCTCCGCTATCTATTCTTACCGCTTTCGGACGCTTTCCGAGAGGCTTCAATACCTCGTTGAAGCATTTTATTGCATTTGGCATACCCGATTTCAAAACGTTATAGGTGTCGATGAGAAGCGCGCATGAATCGGGATAGGTTTCGGCATAGACCTTGAATGCCTCGTATTCGTTATCGAACATCTGGATCCAGGAATGTGCCATGGTTCCGACCGACGGAATGCCGTAAAGCTGCTCGCAGGCAACGCAGGCAGTGCCGTTACAGCCGCCGATATAAGCCGCTCTTGCACCGAGAATTGCAGCGTGAACGCCCTGCGCTCTTCTTGAGCCGAATTCGTAAACAGGTCTTCCCTCTGCGGCTCTTACAATTCTGTTTGCCTTGGTTGCAATAAGGCTCTGATGGTTAACGAGGAGCAAAAGCATAGTTTCGAGAAGCTGCGCCTCGATTATGGGGCCCTTGACGGTCAATATGGGCTCGTTGGGGAAAATGGGAGTTCCCTCGGGAATTCCGTAAACGTCGCAGGAAAATCTGAAGTTTTTAAGATAATCGAAAAATTCCTTATCGAAAATTCCCTTTTTCTTTAAAAACTCAATATCCTCATCGGTAAAGCGGAAATTTTCTATGTAATCGAGCACCTGCTCGATTCCCGCCATTATCGCAAAGCCGCCGCCATCGGGCACTTTTCTGAAAAACAGGTCGAAAACGGCAGTCTTGTTGCCGTTTCCCGAACGGATATATCCGTTTGACATAGTGAACTCATAGAGGTCACACAGCATTGTTGTATTTACTTCCGAAATGTTCATAATAATCAGTCATCCAAATCAAAATAGGTGTCGAGTGCGGCACCGGTTCCTTTAACAACACAAAGCTCGGGCTCATCCGCAAGATGAACGGGAACGCCGATACGGTTTTCTATTGCCTTATCAAGTCCGTAGATAAGAGCACCGCCGCCGGTGAGGTAAACACCGTTCAAAAGAATATCTCCTACAAGCTCGGGAGGAGTGCGGGAAAAGAGGTTGTGAACTATATCGAGTATTGCCGCCGCAGGCTCCGAAAACGCCTCGGTGGTCTCGTCGCTTGTAACCTCAATGGTCTTGGGAAGACCGGTAAGAAGGCATCTGCCCTTTACCGTCATAGTGAGATTTTCCTCTCTGGGAAGCACGCAGCCTATCTTGCGCTTTACCTCCTCTGCGGTTCTGTCGCCTACGAGGATATTGTATTTCTTTCTCAAATATTTTACGATAGAATCGTCGAACTTATCGCCCGCGATCTTTACAGACTCGGAATCAACTATGCTTCCGAGGGAGATGACCGCAGCATCGGTGGTGCCGCCGCCGATATCAACAACAAAGTTACCTACGGGGCCGCCGATCTCAAGACCTGCGCCGATCGCCGCCGCCAAGGGCTCCTCGATTATTTTAACGTCCTTTGCACCGGTATTTCTTACAGCATCGCATACTGCACGGTATTCAACGTCGGTTACCTTACAGGGAATGCAAACTATAACTCTCGTTCTGAAAATGCTTCTTCCGCAAGCCTTTTTAATAAAGTAGCGGAGCATCTCCTCGGTGCTGTCGAAATCGGAGATTACGCCGTCGCGAAGAGGTCTTACCGCAACGATGTTGTCGGGCGTTCTTCCGAGCATTTCCTGTGCCTCTTTACCGATTTTGATTATCTTCTTGGTCGTTCTGTTTCTCGCAACAACGGAAGGCTCCATCATAACGAGTCCCTTTCCTTTTACGAATACACAGACGTTTGCGGTGCCAAGGTCTATTGCGATATCTGTTCCGAACATTTTTATATCTCCTTTATATTATTTATTATCTTTTTATATTCGTCGTCACCGTCGATAACGGTCACGTCAATATTATAACACAGTTTTTCAAAAGAATCTATATATTTCAGCGTTCCGAGCTCATTTTCTTTTGCTCTGCCCATTATATGACAGTTTGTTGGCATTATGCCGAAGGCATAGTCGCCCGATCTCATTGACTTCCATTCAAGCAGATGAGGAAGGTTTTTCGTTTCAAAAGAAATGAGAATTCCGAGCTTTTTCTCCTTGTTATAAACGCCGGCGTAGGCTTTTCCTTCACGGGATTTTACGGTGTAGAGGTATCCCGTTTCATTATAGCCGTCAACCGGGTCGGTTATTTCAAAGCGTTTTTCCGCCTCTGCCTCGCTTCCCGGAATCGGCATATAATCGGTTCCGGTTACGAAAAACTCACAGTTTTTATCTATAAGAGGATAGCTTAAATTCATATGATACATTATCATAATGGGTTGCTTTGAAAAGCCTTCGTTCTCAACGACGTCGCGTATTCTGAATCCCTTTTCTCCGAAGGAGGTCTGTATCTCACGGCGAAGGACGAGGTTATCGTTGAAAAAGCCCGAATCTCTCATTTCGCCCTTTATTGAGAATTTATAATCGTCGCCCTCCCAGTAAGCCGATGCCGACGCCTTCTCCGCAGGGATAAAGCGCACTCTGCCGTGGTTGTAGTGGCGGGCGATCTCGTCCTCGTACTCCTTACCGACGTTTGAAAGTCCGCAGGTGTACATAAAGCCGCCCGATATGCTGCGAAGATAATTTATGCCTCGGTTATCGGCTCTCGTTTCGGCAACGGGGCCTGTTTTTGCAAGAAGCCTTAAATTTTCGCCCTTATATTTCAAATCGAGAATATCAAGGCATTTGGATTCCTGAAGCGAAAGCTCGAGTCCGCTTCCGTTTGCCACCTCGAAAAGCTTTATTCCCTCGCCCTTGCCCTCCGATAAGGTAACCTTTCGGACGTAGGCTATCTGGTCGATATTTCCCGTGCGGCGGAGTATATCCGCTTTGGTCATTTTTTCGTTCATTTTTACTGCCTCTTTGCTTCGTAATATTCTTTCATCGTTTTTGAATCGACGGTCTGTGTGCCTGCCGATTCGGAGATGACTCTCATATCAAAACCGTATTTTGAAAAGACGTCAAGCATTATTTTGTAATCGGGGCCGAATGTCT
Source organism: Eubacteriales bacterium (assembly GCA_045542315.1). Taxonomy (GTDB): domain Bacteria; phylum Bacillota; class Clostridia; order Oscillospirales; family RGIG5299; genus RGIG5299. Next base: position 18,263 of record JAZQKU010000064.1, read on the forward strand.
CTCCGTCATCAAAGGTGAGATGGCGTTTTTCGCCACCCGAGGTGTATTCTATCATCGAAAAATGGCAATGAATTTTATTTATACCGCTTTCTTCAAGCTTTTTTGCTATCTTTTCAAAATCCTCTGCCGTTTGAAGCTCGCCCTGTGTTCTTGCGTTTATATGGCCGAAATCTATGCAGGGAATGACAAGTCGGATCGTAGCCATGTCGTTCTGTGAGCCAAGGAGTTGAGGCAGTTGATTGTCTTCCTAAGACCGCTTGGCCTCCGACTTAGCTTTTTTGCTATCTTTTCAAAATCCTCTGCCGTTTGAAGCTCGCCCTGTGTTCTTGCGTTTATATGGCCGAAATCTATGCAGGGAATGAC
>JAZQKU010000065.1:0-18168 GCA_045542315.1 Eubacteriales bacterium
CCTTGGCTCACAGAACGACATGGCTACGATCCGACTTAGCGCCGGTGGAGTTAGGAACGATGTTCTGTGCGCCTGCTCTTGCTCTTCTGAGGTCGCCCTTTCTGTGAGGACCGTCGAGAATCATCTGGTCGCCGGTGTATGCGTGAACAGTTGTCATGATACCACTCTGGATAGCTGCATAGTCGTTGAGAGCCTTAGCCATGGGAGCGAGGCAGTTTGTTGTGCAGGATGCAGCAGAGATAATCTTGTCCTCAGCGGTAAGAGTACCCTCGTTAACGCTGTAAACGATTGTCTTGAGATCCTTGCCTGCGGGAGCAGAGATAACAACCTTCTTTGCACCTGCCTGAATGTGAGCCATGCTCTTATCCTTGCTGGTGTAGAAGCCGGTGCACTCGAGAACAACGTCTACGCCGATCTTGCCCCAGGGGCAATCTGCTGCGTTCTTCTCTGCATAGATCTTGATTTCTTTTCCGTCAACGATGATGGAATCCTCGGTAGCGGATACAGTGTGCTTGCCTTCGCCGTATTTGCCTGCGAAGCCGCCCTGTGCGGTGTCGTACTTAAGGAGATGTGCGAGCATTGCGGGGCTGGTGAGGTCGTTGATAGCAACAACATCATAACCCTCTGCGTCAAACATCTGACGGAAAGCAAGACGACCGATACGGCCGAAGCCGTTGATTGCAACTTTAACTGACATTATATTTACCTCCAAAATTATTAGCTTATAATATAATACATTAAAATTGAAAAAAATACAAGAGCAAACGTTAAAAAAATCACAAAAAAGCAAAAAAATTTTGCAAAACCCACGCCGATTTTTTTGTGCAAAATAACAAAGATGATGAAAAAAAGAGGTTATAAGGTAAAAAATGCCTTAATATAATGACTAAAAAGATAAAAAAACAATAAAATTTTCAAAAAACTCTCGACAAACGGCTTTAAAAATGAGATAATATATTGAACAATTCTTCAGTTAAAGGAAAGAAAGAGAAATGCCCATTAAAACAGTTAAATTCGGCGGTTCCTCACTTGCCGATGCAAATCAGTTCAGAAAGGTCGCGGCTATTATAAATGCCGATCCCGACCGCCGCTTCGTGGTCCCCTCGGCACCCGGCAAAAGATATAAAGAGGATATCAAGGTAACCGATATGCTCTATAACTGCTATGCCGCGGTAGATACCGATGAGTTTGACCACCTTTTCGAAGCGATAAAGGAACGCTTCAACGGAATTATAGAGGGGCTCGGTCTTGATATGTCCCTTGAAAAGGAATACGAGAAGATAAGAAACTCTATGATACTCCACGCGGGACGTGACTATGCGGCAAGCCGCGGTGAATATTTGAGCGGAAAGATCCTTTCCTATTATCTCAACGTTCCCTTTATAGATGCGGCGAAGGTCATCTTCTTCAGAGAGGACGGCAGCTTCGACAGCGAAAGGACCGACGAGATACTTTCCGAAAAATTAAAGCAGTATGAGCATGCGGTTATCCCCGGCTTTTACGGCGTAAGACCCAACGATACGATAAAGACCTTTTCCCGCGGCGGCTCCGACATAACGGGTGCAATAGTTGCCCGCGCGGCAAGAGCGGACCTTTATGAAAACTGGACCGACGTTTCGGGATTTTGCGCGGCAGACCCCCGAATCATAGATAACCCCAAATATATCGACGTAATCACCTACCGTGAGCTTCGAGAGCTTTCTTATATGGGTGCGTCGGTGCTTCACGAGGATTCCATCTTCCCCGTAAGAGTTGCCGCCATTCCGATAAATATAAGAAACACCAATTCTCCCGAGGATAAGGGCACCCTTATAGTTGACAGCATAAGAGAAAACGTCGGTGCAACGGTAACGGGTATTGCGGGCAAGAAGGGCTTTTGCTCTATCACCGTTGAGAAGGATATGATGAACTCGGCGGTTGGCTTTGGCAGAAAGATACTTCAGGTATTCGAAAAGCACGGTGTTTCTTTTGAGCATATTCCTTCGGGTATTGATTCTGTTTCGGTCGTTGTTACAGAGGCGTCCGTTGCAGGCAAGGAAGAGGTAATAAAGGAAGATATCTACGCAATAATCAACCCCGACCGCTTCGAGCTTGAGCGCGACCTCGCTTTGGTTTCGGTTGTCGGACGCGGTATGGTAAGAAAGCACGGTATTTCGGCAAAGCTGTTTGCAGGTCTTGCAGATGCGGGCGTTAACGTAAGAATGATAGATCAGGGCGCCAGCGAGCTTAACATTATCGTAGGTGTAAGCGAAAAGGATTTCGAAAAGGCAATAACCGCCATCTACAATTCGTTTGATGCAAACGGCTTTTTCGACGTTAAATAAATTTTTGGAGGAATAATATATGTTTTGTCATAATTGCGGAAATGAAGTTGAAAACGGCGCAAAATTCTGCGGAGTTTGCGGCACGGCGGTAAAGACCGAGGCGGAGGAAGTAAAGGCAACGCCCGTAAACTCGGCACCTGTTAACAATCCTTCGGCAAAGTCGCGTATTGCGGCGGGACTTCTGGGAATTTTCCTCGGTGCCTTAGGCATTCACAATTTCTACCTTGGATTTACAGGCAAAGCAATAGCACAGCTTCTTATTTCTGTGCTTTCCTGCGGTGTGCTTGCCCCTGTTTCGAGCGTTTGGGGTCTTATCGAGGGTATCTTATACCTTTGCAAGAGCAGCGGCTTCACCACCGACGCAGAGGGCAAAGAGCTTATTGACTGATTTTAAAAAGCTTAAAAGACTGCGCTTTTGCGCAGTCTTTTAAGCTTTTTAATTGAAAACGCGACGGGTTTGTGCTATACTGAAACCATCAAAACAAAAGAGTGAAGAAATATGAAGATAATAGGCTATATCCACACCGATTTTCCCACGAAATTCGGAGTACCGCGTCAGAGCGGGCTTTCCTCGGAGCTTAAGGGTGAGATAACCTTTTTGCCCGAATACAAGGTGGCGGAGGCGTTTCGCGGCATAGAGGAGTTTTCGCATATCTGGGTGATATGGCAGTTTTCCGAAACCATAACCGAAAAATTTTCGCCAACGGTAAGACCGCCCCGTCTCGGCGGCAAAAAAAGAGTGGGGGTGTTTGCTTCAAGAGCGCCCTACCGCCCGAATCCCATTGCCATATCCTGCGTTAAGCTTGAATCGGTGCGTTACGATAAGGAAAAGGGAACGGTGCTTACCGTTTCGGGAATAGATATGGCAAACAATACCCCGATATACGATATAAAACCCTATATCCCGATGACCGACTGCCACCCCGAGGCAACGGAAGGATACACCGCCGAAACCAAAAAGAAGCGGCTTACGCCGGAGTTTTTGAACGGAACCGAGGAGCTGCTCGGTGATGCGGCGAAAAGCGTGAGGGCGTTTTTGGAGGGGGACCCCCGTCCTGCCTTTGAAAAGGAAGCAAAAAGGGAATACAAGGTGGCGTTTTCGGGCTTTGACATCACCTTTTCCGTTTGCGATGAAATTATTTCGGTTACCGATGTGAAAAAACTTTAAAAACAATTTTTTGCAGCAATAATTTACAGTTGATTTTTAAAGAATAATATGTTAAAATATAATTAAAGAATAATATGTTAAAATATAGACAATAAAAAATGAAAGGGAAGGATTATAGTGAAAAATAAGTTGATTTCGATGCTTGTCGCGGTAATTTTGATTGCTACGGCGATATCTCCCGTAATTGCGGCGGCATCGGTGCCCGAGAAAACGGGTGTGCTTTCGGCAGAGGAGAAGGCGTTTCTTGACGAAGCGGTTTGCTCTGCCAAAATCCAGTCGGTATGGAGGGATACTGCTATGAACTTTACAAACCTTGAAGAGAGCGCGTTTACAATAAACGTCGGCACTCCTTATATTGAGGAGGGACTCTCTCTCGATATAGATATTTTGAAAACGCTTTATTTCCACGCCGCAAACAAGACCGATTCAAAGGAACTTAAGGTTTCGTGGACCACCGCGGCATCTCCCGAATGGAGCGACGATAAGAGCTATATCTTTGTTGTTGAGCCGAGTGAAAAGGCAAAGATCTATGACCTCGTATTAAACGGTATTGAAAGCTTTTTTGGAACCCTTACCGCTTTGAAGATAGAGCCCGTTGGCGCAACTCGCGGCAGTTACGAGGTAACCGAGCTTCGAATCCTTCCCACCTTAAAGCAGCAGATGTATTATATGGGCTCGGTGGATTCGGTTAAGATCACCGAGGATAAGCAGAATATAAAGATAAACGGCAAGGTATCTCCCGACATTCTTGCCGACGGCGGCGTGATAAAGCTTTATCAGCTCGGCATCTGGGAAAACGGCATCGACGGCAAGACCGCGATAAAGGAAGCTGCATCGGCAGAGAGCTTTGAATTCACCCTTCCCTTGGGAGATTCCGTTTACGATAAGTTTGCCGTTACCTACGAGGCGGGCGGAAGAGTATGGCTCCTTGACGAGATAAAATTCGTTGAAAACCCCGATATCTTAGCTGAAACACCCATAAAATTCCCCAAGGTAAAGGTGATCAAGGGCTTCCACACCGAGAAAAACTTTTCCGATGCCGCATCGCTCGGAAGCATGCACGCAAACCTCGGAATACAGCTCAACGCCTCCGTTTCGAGAGATATGAGCGGCGAAGAGTACGTTTATAAAAATAAAACCTATTACATAAACACCGCTTACGTCAAGGTAGTTGACAATATAGTAAAGACTCTTACCGATTCGGGCAACGTGGTAACTGCGGGCTTTATCATCTATAAAGCCGGCAGAAACGAGGCGACCGAGAACCTTTACCATCCCAACGCGGCTATGACGGGCAACACGATAGGACTTAACACCACCACCAAAGAGGGCTGCGAGATGATCGAGGCACTCCTCTCCTACTACGTGGAGCGCTATTCGCGTGCCGATAAGAAATACGGCAGAGTAGTAAACTGGCTTATGGGCAACGAGGTCGGCTCGGCATACGCCTGGTGCGATATGGGCGCCGATTATCCCGTTGACAAATTCGTGCGCGATTACGAAAGAGCGGTAAGAATACTCGATACCACCGTAAGAAGATTTTCGGGCGAGGGAAAGAGCTACATCTGCTTTGACGCCCTTTGGGACAGAGCACTCCCCACTACCACCACAGACCGTTACGATAACCGCGTTATCCTCGATATGATATCGGCATACTCCAAGGCGTCGGGCGACTATAATTGGAACGTTGCCCATCACGCTTATCCGCAGGTGCTTGCACAGCCGCAGTTCTGGAAGGACAGAGGTGCCACCGAGTCGGTTTCGAGTGACTACGTAAACTTCAAAAATCTTCATATACTCACCGATTATCTCCGAATGGAAAATAATCAATATAACGGCGAAAACCGCAGAGTAATACTCACCGAGCAGGGCTTTAACTGCACCTCGACCTCGCGCGGCGAAGCTATTCAGGCGGCGGCGTTTGCATACGCATATTACGTCTGCGCCTTCGACGACGTTATAGATTCCTTCCAGTATTACCGTCCCGTTGACCATGAGGCAGAGGCGGCAATGTCCTTCCGCACCGGTCTTCGCAAGAACGTTGAGGGAACGAGCGACGATGCCGGCGAAAAACGCCTTATCTACGACGTATATAAGTATATAGACACCGAAAAGAGCCTTGAATACACGAACTTTGCGCTTGATGTTCTTGATGTGAAATCGTGGAACGAGCTTATTCCGACCTTCGACGCCTCCAAGCTTGCGATCCGCGAGCTTTCCGAAAAGGAAGCAAAAACGGGAAGCGTGGCTTCGCCCTACAAGACAACTCTCCTTCAGAAGCTGGATGGCGACGATTACACCGAAAAGGAATCGTTGCAGGGCTGGTCAAAGACCTTCTATTGCGAGACTGCTTCGGCAGACGATGACGGCGTTGTAAGACTTGCGCTTTCGGAAACGGTTGGCGCCCTTTCAAGAGGCATAACCTATACCTTCGACGCTCCCACCGATTTTTCAAAAACTCCCGTTTATAACGCAACCGTTGAGATAAGCGATAAGGTGACGAAAAACGTAAGAGTAATGCTTGTAGCCGTTGCCGACGATGATATGATAACCGCATCGGCGGTTGTAACGCCCGGAAAAAAGACCACCGTAAGCTGCGATCTTTCCTCCTTTGCGGGCATTGACCGCATAACCTCAGTAAGACTTCTCTTTATAGGCGACGGAGAGGAAACGTTGCCGGTATATGTGGCAAAGGTCCACGAGATAGCCTTTAACGGCGCGCTCAAGACCTCCACTGTAATCGCTTTGGCGGCAGGCGCGGCAGTAGTTCTGGCGGCGGCTGTAACTGCAGTGGCAGTGATCGCAAAGAAGAAAAAGAAAAGTAAATAAATAAAAAGAAAGCTCTCGGCAAAGGCTGCTTCTCATAAGGAAGTTAAAACTCCAACAGTGATCAAAAACTGTTGGAGTTTTTATAAAGTATGTAGTAATAAAAATCACTCGGCAAATTATGATCAGCCTTAGCAAATGTCTTAACGTATACAAATCCTAATTTTTTTGCAATATGTTGACTTCTTAAATCGTCCACCTTGCAAAACCAGGATAATACATCGGTTGCGGAACCGATAACTGCTTTTAATGCTTCTGTCATATAACCTTTGTTTTGATGTTGCGGAACAATTCTAACTCCTACATTACGTATGTTTTCATTACCATCGGCATCTTCGTTCAAGCCTATGGTTCCAATAATCTCATTGTTTTCTTTTAAAACTACAGCGTAATTATTTTTCGCATTTATCAAATATCGGATCGTATCTTCATTATGAACCGAGCAACCAATATCATCCTCGCACCAATCTCGCAAAATCAATCGTTCTGTTGATAAAGTTATCATAGTATTATTCCTCCTTTTATCTCCGGTTTCGCCTTTGTTTTACAAAGGCACAGGGCAAAGCCCCCGCCCTACGATGCACCCCCATTATACCACAAATCGGCAGAGAAAACAATAGTGATATTCCGACTTGGTCGGAGTGATATTATTGCTGGCGCAATAGTGATATTGAAGCCTTGCGGCTTCAGTGATATTTTATTCGCCCCTTAACTTGCAAAGCAAATACCACTCGGCATAAGCCGAATACCACTGCGAAGCAATATCACTCGCCACAGGCGAATAAAACTGCCCAACTTCCTTATGAGAAGCCTCGCAAGAGAGCTTTCTTTTTTGCTAAAAAAGCAAAAAATAAAAAGGTTGCAAAAAGTCGAAAAATGTGTTATGATATATTCGAAGAAAGGAGACGTTATGAACTTTAATATTGAATTTTTGAATTTCTGGCATTTTGTCATAATTGCATTCGTTGTGCTTTTACCCGTTGTTTTCACGGTTATCTTCAAAAACAAGAGTGAAAAAACAAAAAAGCTTTTCCTTCTTATCGTTGCGATAGCCGATGTTGTTATATTCGTATGGCGAATTATCCGCATTTCAAAAGAGGCCTGGTTCAATATCTGGGACGAGCTTCCGCTTCACCTTTGCAGCATAGGTATAATAATAAATCTTATCGCGGCGGTATTCAACAGCCGTCTGATGTATTCCTTCTCCTATTGCTACAGCAGTGTGGGCGCTTTTCTGGCGGTGCTCATTCCCACGGTTCATTTTATCGGCTCGCCTATCTACGATATCGACAATATCACCTTCTACCTCCAGCACGCCATGATAGTTTCCTTCGGCATTTCGGCAAGAAGCCTTGGATTTGTGAAGTTTCCGCTTAAGGACGTTTTCAAAAGCACGGCGCTGCTTTTCGGCTTTGCATTTCTGGCGCACGGCGCAAATCTTGCAATAAAGGCTTTGGAGCTTGGAGATCCGAACTATATGTTTACCGTTGACGCCTCGATAAACCCGGTTTTGCAGATGTTTTACAATCTTTGTCCGATACCCTTTGTTTATCTCTTTTTGCTTCTTCCGATAGTGGCGCTGATTGCATTTATCGCATACCTGCCCACCCTTATCGGGAATTTAAAAAAGAAAAAATGACCGTTACGTTCACGCCTCTTGCGGCGTGAACGTTTTTGCTTTCAAGCGGCTCTTTGCCGTTTGACGGGGCAAAATGCAGGGCAAAAAAGCAGTAAATAAATGAAAATTTTTTCACATTGGAGAAAGATCCGATTTTTTTAAAACTGTAATTTTTCTCGGTATAGCTTAATAAACTGAAAATGTGGAAATAAAAATGAAAAAAATCGGAATACACCCTTGAATTGTCAGCCAAAAAGTTGTATAATAGAGATGGACAATTATGAGCTTAAGGATGTAGTCAGATGTTTAAATGCGGCGACAAGGTGCTTTATCCCCTTCAGGGTGCGGGCATAGTGGAAAAAATTGAAACTAAAGATAACGGCTTCGGATTAAGACCGTTCTATGTCGTCAACTTGATTTTAAGCGGCATAAAGGTATCCGTTCCGGTTATGACCGCCAAGCAAAGCGGTCTTCGCAGTGTGCTTTCCGCCGATGAGATGACTGCCGCCATTTCCGAGTTTTCAAGTCTTACCGTTGAGGAAGAACCGAATTGGAATAAACGCTGCAGAAAAAATCTCGAGCTTCTCCGCGAGGGTGACGTATTCAAGACCGCCGCCGTTTACGGCGATCTTTACAAAAGAAACAACGTAAAGCTTCTCTCCTCGGGCGAACGCAAGATATTCCTCAGTGCAAGGCATATGCTCATAACCGAAATTATGCTTTCCTGCGGAGTGGAAAAGGCGGAGGCGGAAGCAAGACTTCTGAAAACCGTCGAATAAAAGGAATTTAAAAACGGGTCTGCTTTTGAAAATTTTATAAGGCAGACCTTTTATTTTAATTTTGGGATACGGTGAAAATGGAATTCTGTTTTTTTAAGTCAAGAAAAAATGAAAAGAAATATCCCGATACTGCGGCAATAATTGCGGCAGCAGGCTCGGGAAGCAGAATGAGAAACGTCTGCGACGATAAGCTTTTTTTTGAAATAGAGGGGCTTCCGGTTATTGCTCACACCCTGAAGGCATACGAGCAGGCGGAAACGGTAACGTCGATAGTCGTGGTTGCAAGACGTTCTCTCGTGGGTGAAATATATGCCCTTGCAAGAGAGTGCGGCATAAAAAAGCTTGCGGCTGTAGTGCCCGGCGGCGAAAGCAGAGCCGAGTCGGTAGCGCTCGGGCTTGCGGCGGTTCCTGAAAAGGCGGAGTTTATAGCCGTTGCCGACGGCGACAGACCCTTTATCTCGCCGTTTATAATCGACGAGGTAAGCCGCGCGGCCTATAAGGACGGCGCCGCAGCTGCCTGCGGAGAGGTCACGGACACGATAAAGGAATTAAATGCCGAGGCAAAAATTTCAAAAACCATCGACCGACGCCGTCTGGTTGCAATGCAGACCCCACAGACCTTTGAAAGAAAAAGCTACGAGGAAGCGGTGAAAAGAATTTCCGCCGGTCTTTCGGCCGCAACCGATGATTGCGCCGTAATGGAGTCGATGGGCCACACCGTTACCCCCGTTTTTTCAGATAAATTCAATATAAAAATCACCTCACCGGAGGATCTCGTTATAGCAAAGGCTATTGCGGAATTAAGAAAAGAAAAGGAAACTCTTTGAAGGAGAATTTAAAATGTTCAGAATTGGAAGCGGATACGACGTTCACCGTCTTACAACGGAAAGAAAACTTATATTGGGCGGAGTTGAAATAGAATACGAGCTTGGGCTTCTTGGTCATTCCGACGCCGACGTGCTTATCCACGCAATAATCGATGCAGTTATGGGAGCGGCGGCACTCGGCGATATCGGCTCTCATTTTCCCGACAGCTCCGATGAATTCAAAAATATAGACAGCAGGATCTTGCTTCGACGCGCCGGTGCGCTAATAGCCGAAAAGGGATTTTTGATAAGCAATATCGACAGCACGGTGATATGCCAGAAGCCGAAGCTTGCGCCTTACATAGAGAAGATGCGAAGAAATATTGCAAAGGATCTTTCGATTGATATCTCGCAGGTAAGCATTAAGGCGACTACCGAGGAAAAGCTTGGATTTACCGGTCGCGGCGAGGGAATTGCCGCCGAGGCGGTATGCCTGATCGAAACAAAATAACGTAAATAAGGTTTTGATTTTACAAATCAAAACCTTATTTTTTTGTAAAACCTTGAAAAATCGGCTGAAATGTGATACAATATATCAAAATTGTTATAGGTGGCGTTGGCAGATGAATATATTACACATAAAATACGCTGTCGAGGTTGCAAATCTCGGCTCCGTTAGCAAGGCATCCGAGCTTCTTTTTACCGCACAGCCGAATATCAGCCGCTCTATACGCGAGCTTGAGAACGACCTCGGAATAGAAATATTCAACCGCTCGGCAAAGGGCATGGTGCTCACACCCGAGGGCGAGGAGTTTATCGAATACGCAAAGGAAATTTTAAGGCAGATAGACCACGTTGAAAAGATATACGATCAGAAGTCGCCGAAAAAGCAGCGTCTTTCGGTGTCGGTGCCCTGTGCCTGCTATATTGCCGATGCATTTGTGAATTTCTCAAAAACCATTACCGAGGAGACCGCGGAGATAGTTTATAAGGAAACCGACGCGGGCAGAACGGTAAACGACGTTCTGGAAAACGATTACAAGCTCGGAATAATACGCTATGCCGAGCAATTTGACGGACAGATCAAGGATATGCTTGAGGAAAAGGAGCTTTCCTACGAGGTGATCGCCGACTTTTCGGCGGTTGTGATAATGAGTGAAAATCACCCGCTTGCAAGGAAAGAGGAAATAACCCAGAAGGATCTTGAGAAATATATCGAAATAGTGCACGAAAGCCCCTATACCCCCTCATTTCCCACGGTGAAAAACCAAAAGGAAAATCAGGAGGAGGCTCATTCGCGCCGTATCTGCGTTTTCGAAAGAGCAAGCCAGCTTGAGCTTCTTTCGGAAAATACCAATACCTTTATGTGGGTCTCGTCGGCGTCGGAAAAGGTGCTTTCCCGTTACGGACTTGTGGAGAAGGAGTGCAAATGCAACGATAAAAATTTCAGAGATATGCTCATTTTCAAGCAAAATTACACCTTTTCGGTTACCGATAAGAATTTTATAAACGCCCTTATCGAATCGAAAAGAAAATATATAAAATAAGCTGTAAACAAAATGAAAATCCGCATCGGGGTTGTTACCTGATGCGGATTTTTTAATTATATCTTCGTTATTATTTTTATTTTTGAAACACCGAAGGGGACGGTTTGGTAGTCGTGGGTATAATCCTTACTTTTGCCGTTTTCCCAGCTGCCGCGCATATTGAAATTGTAGGGACCTACCGCCATCGGCTCGGGGTTGGGTGCAAAATGAAGAGGACCGAAGAGGTTTCTGAGGCTTGAACGAACTCTTATTTTAATGCTGTTCTCGCCGACGGCAAGAAGGTCGGTTATATCTCTTTTAACGTCGAGATACAGATCGGCGCGCTTTCCGTTGACGGTAACATCGGAAACGAGGAAGCGTCCGTCGAGTGAAAGGACTCTCCTTCCGATTCCGTCGTAATCTGTTTTGCCCTCAATATCGACGTATCCCTTGAAGAAGGGGAAGCCGTGGTCGCACATTCTGTCGGTGATGGGAGGAAGGGCGCTTAAGGGAGAGAGAAGGTAATTTTTGTCAACCGAGAAGCGTCCCTTTAAATAGACGGGCTCGATATGAGTGTCGTAATAAAGACAGTTTCGTAAGCTTTCGGTGGCAAGCGGGTCAAAAAGCGCGAAATGCACGCCCTCGTGCTGATAATAATCCACCGCGTAGAAAAGCTCGTTTTCACCTGCGTTTAAAGCCGCTTCAAGCTCCGCCTCGGTAAAGAAGATGTCGTAATCGCTGTTTTTAAACTCAAGTTCCTTTCCGTTTAATCGAACAAAACGGTAGCGGCTCTTTTCCATAATAAGGGTCAGGGGCATTTTTTCGGTAACGCTGAAGCGTTGCTTTATAAAGACGTCACCCTTATAATCGGCGCGAAGCAGATTTTCGAAAAGCTCGGGCATGGGGAGATATTCGGTGAAGGTCACGCCGTCGGTGCTGTAGCTTGCATAGTCAAGGACGAGATAGTTATCGGAAATATCGGTAACCTTAAAGCTCTCGGTGACGTCTGTTTCGGTTTCGCCTTCGGGTGCCTTTTTGTCGGAGGGCTCATTAACGAGAATTAAGCTTTCGGAGCTGCCGAGAGTTACCGTGTCGGTGACGGGCGAAAGGGTAAGGTCAACAAGATCGAGCGCCTGATAATCCTTTGAAAGGTCCGAAACGGTAAAGGTGGCAGGCTCGGTGTGGGAATAGTTCTTAATAAAGAGATAGCTTCCGAGCTCGCCCTCGCGGGTGGCAATGCCGCAGTTGCCCGAAAGTGAAGTGAATTTAACGCCGCGGTTTTCAAAAAGCTCCTTTTCGGTGACGGTTGAGCGCATCGGCACCGATTCCTTCTCTCCGTTTACGTATTCGGGTGTGCCGTAGCAAAGGAGTTTTCCAGTGTAGTCCTTCAGAAGGTTAAGAGTCGGGCGGGAAATATTTTTCATTTTGGGAACTATAACGGTATCGTAGCTGCAGTTGCCGATAATGATTTTATCGCCATTTACTTTGCCGTGACGCTCTAAAATACGCTCGTCGGCAAAGTGATATCTGATACCGACGCGACGGTAACGGGAAAGAAGCTCCTTGAAATCGTTTTCAAGCTCGGCCACGCTTTCGTCGTCAAGGCTTCTTATATAATCGAGATAAACGCTTCGCATAGGGTGAATTATCAAGGCGTCGTAGCTTTCCTTGGTGTTTGAGATAAGGTAACCCAAACGGGTGAAATGCTCGTTGAAAACGCCAAAGCCCTCTCCCCAGTTGTTATGGCTTGAAAAAACGGGAGGATGGTCGCTTTTTCCCTGCGCGGAAAGGGAATAGGGGTAAAGGTGCTGACACATAAGAGTAACACCGTGAAAGAACTGATATTCGCCTATGCTCTTTAGCTCCTTAAGGGTCACGTCGTTTCCGGAGCAGGCGAAGGTCTCGGTGAGGGTCTGATGGAAGCCAAGCTGACTTGCAACGCTTCCGAGCTGTCTCGGGGCAAGCTCCGAGGCACAGTTTCTTCCCAAAAAGTCAACGCCGGGAATGTGCTCGTATTCATAGGTGGGCATACAGGCCGCGCCGCCCCACATCTGGCTGAAAAGCCGCATTTCGTCAACCGAATGACCGGTGAGCTTGCAGTTGTGTTCCTCGCACCAATCGTAAAGTCTTTTGTAGAAGTTGACGGTGTAAAGCTCGTTTAAGGTGCGGAAATATTTTTCTCTGAAGGGGTAGCCGCGCTCGTCCTTTAAAAAGAGGTAAACCAGCCCGTCGCGGACGTCTTTGCCGTCTTTTTTGAATTCGGCTTCAAGCATGGGGGTATAGGGCGTGCCCCAACGGTAATACTGCGGCTCGTCGGTAAAAAAGCCCACAAGCTCCTTGCCGAAAGAGTCGGCAAACCTCTCGTAGTATTTTTCGTGGGTTTCCGAAATAAAGGCGTCAACCACCGCGGGGTTTAAAATATCGGTGTTTGCGGGGCTTATTTTGAGATAAACCGTGTGATAAGAAATAACTCCTTCCTCGGGAGCTTTGATGCGAATAAATCCCTCTGCCGCTTCCTTATAAACGGCAAAGGCGTTATCGTCGAAGCTGTCCTTTATCTCGTATTCGAGAAAACGGGCGCGGAAATCCTCGTTTTCGAGAAGCTTTCCTCCCACAAAGCCCGAGGGCCAGCCGTTTTCATCGTAGATCCAGGCGTTCATTTTAAGCTTTTTCGCGTGGTCAAGACACGCCTTTATGCAAGAAAACCATTTTTCGCCGAGATATTCGGTCTTAAGACCGATTCGGGCGTGCATTATGAAGCCGCCGATGCCAACGGATTTCATTTCGTCTATCTGCCTTGTGAGCTCTGTTTCGTCAAGCTCGTTGTTCCAGCTCCAGAAGGGAATGGAACGGTAAACGGTGAGGTCCTTTGAAACGACCTCTTTCCATTTTTCAATTATTTTACTCATTTTTCTATCTCCGCTGTTGCAATGCGCACACAAAACGATTTGCCGTAGGGCTGCCCCGTAAAGTTTGCCATAAGCATATTTTCCTTTTGAGCAAACGAAAGCTCTTCGCCGTTATCCATCCAATAAAGCCTTTTCACCTTGTCGGTCACGTTGCCGAAGGCGAAGGCGCCTAAATAGCTGCTTCCAGCAGTGACGTTTTCGCTGCCCTCTCTGCCGGGGTTAAAGAAGAAGATATAAAGCTTGCCGTCTCCCTTTAATATGAAGTTTCTGGTTGCGGAGACTGCGCCGTAGGGCTTGCCCTCGTATATGGCCTCGCCGAAGACGTTAAGCCATTTACCGACAAGAGCCAGAAGCTCCTTCTGGTAGGGGTCGATCGCGCCCTGCGCAAGCGGACCGATATTCAGAAGATAGTTTGCGCCAACCTTCCTGCAAAGGCAGAGGTTTTCAATTAACGTTGCGGGCGACTTGCTGTTGAAGTCAAGGCTTCCCGTTCCCCAATGGTCGTTTATCGTTTCGCACATTTCAGCCGCAAGGTATTTTGCCATTCCTTCGCGGTTTAACGGGGTGGGACGCCCCTGCTCAAATGTCACCGAGTCGATCTCGGGATTGCCCGCTTCGCCTCTTGCGTTAAGTCCCGTATTGTTTATTATCATCGCCTCGGGCTGGTGACGGCGGATCGTGGCGTAAAGCTCGCTTTCCTTCCAGTCGGCGTCCTTTTTTGACCAGTTTCCGTCAAACCAAAGACCGCCTATTTTTCCGTAATTCGTGCAAAGCGTTTCCACACTTTTACGGAGATATTCAAGGTATTTGTCGAAATCGTTTTCGAAATCGGGGTGATGCCAATCGAGGGTGGTGTGATAAAAGAAGGGGAGAATGCCGTGGCGGTTGCAGGCGTCAACGAATTCGCGGATAAGATCTCTTTTGCAGGGGGAGTGCATTACGTCGAAATCGGAAAGACCCTTCGTATCGTAAAGAGAAAAGCCCTCGTGATGACGGGTGGTAAGGGTTATATATTTGCAGCCCGCATTCTTGGCGGTGAGCACGAGCTCATCTGCGTTGAAATCCTCTGCGGTGAAGCTGTCCTTCAGCTTTTCGTATTCCTTCATATCCATTTTGTGAAGCGGATAGGTCCATTCGCCTCTTGCAAGCTGTGAATAAAGTCCCCAGTGTACGAACATACCGAAACCGAGCTTTTCAAATGCCGCAATATACGGCTTGGGTGCGGGAATCGCCATAACGAATATCTCCTGACTTATAAAAATATAAAATAAACGGTTGTTTCTTTTTATTATACACGAAAACGAAAACCGCTGTCAAGCAAAGGAACGTTTTTCGGAAAGAAAAAGGGGTATATACTTTTGTAAATAGGGATATACCTTTTTGTTTATTTAAAATTTGCAAAAATAATGGTATAATGTTGTTTGTATAACTATGTGTTTTCCAAGAAAATAAAGTAAAGAGAGATGTGCAATGTACAAGATAGTCAAAAAAAGAGTGCTCAATTCAGCAGTCGTTGAATTGCAGATCGAAGCTCCCCTCGTTGCAAAAAAAGCGAAGCCCGGCCAGTTTATAATTCTTCGCGTTGACGCAGAGGGCGAGAGAATTCCTCTCACCGTTGCGGGAACCGATCCCGTAAACGGCACCGTAAAGATAATCTACCAGATCGTCGGCGGAACCACCAAAAAGCTTTCCTTCAAGGAGGAGGGTGATTTCATTGAGGATTTCGTAGGTCCTTTGGGAGTTCCCACTCATCTTGACGGTCTTAAGAGAGTCTGTGTTGTCGGCGGCGGGGTTGGCTGCGCTATTGCAATGCCTATCGTTGAGGCGCTCCACGAGATGGGCGTTGAGACCGTAAGCATCGTAGGCTTCAGAAATAAGGATATCGTTATACTTGAGGAGGAGTTCAAGGCAAGCTCCGATAAGCTTATCGTTATGACCGACGACGGCTCCTACGGAAGACACGGAAACGTTACCGTTCCGCTTAAGGAAATGCTCGAGGCGGGCGAGAAGTTCGATATGATAATCACCATCGGCCCCCTTATCATGATGAAGTTTGTCGTTGCGACCGCACGTCCCTTTGATATTCCCGTAACTGTATCGATGAACCCCGTTATGATCGACGGAACCGGAATGTGCGGCGGCTGCCGCCTCACCCTGAACCGCGACGGCAAGAAGATAACCAAATTCGCTTGCGTTGACGGCCCCGATTTCAACGGCTACGAGATAGATTTTGACGAGGCGATGTCGAGAGGCAGAATGTATGCCGATTTCGAGCGTCACGCATACGAAGAGAGCTGCAATCTCTTCAAGAAGGAGGCAAAATAAAATGGCTAAGGCAAATATGTCGCTTAAGAGAAATGAAATGCCCTCTCAGGAGCCCGAGGTCCGCGCACATAACTTTGACGAGGTTGCGCTCGGCTACTCCGAGGAAACCGCTATCGACGAGGCAATGCGTTGCCTAAACTGCAAGAATATGCCCTGCGTTGAGGGTTGCCCCGTTAAAATACATATTCCCGAATTCATCAATAAAATAAAAGAGGGCGACTTTGAGGGCGCTTATCAGGTAATCAACAAGACCTCATCTCTTCCCGCGGTCTGCGGAAGAGTTTGCCCCCAGGAAACCCAGTGCGAATCCAAATGCGTACGCGGAATCAAGGGCGAGTCTGTCGGTATAGGAAGACTTGAAAGATTCGTTGCCGACTGGCACAACACCTTCTCCGCAGAGGCTCCCGTAAAGCCTGCCTCAAACGGCCACAAAGTTGCCGTAGTAGGCTCCGGCCCCTCCGGTCTTACCTGCGCAGGTGACCTTGCGAAAAAAGGCTACAAGGTAACCGTTTTCGAGGCTCTTCACACCGCGGGCGGCGTTTTGGTCTACGGCATTCCCGAATTCCGTCTTCCCAAAAAGATAGTTGCAAAAGAGGTCGAGGGTCTTAAGGCTCTTGACGTTGAGATACAGACCAACGTAGTTATCGGTAAGACTCTTACCGTTGACGAGCTTTTTGAAATGGGCTACGAGGCTGTATTTATAGGCTCGGGCGCAGGTCTTCCCAACTTTATGGGAATTCCCGGAGAGTCCTATAAGGGCGTTTACTCGGCAAACGAATTCCTCACCAGAAGCAATCTTATGAAGGCTTACCTCGAAAGCCCCAATACCCCCATTATGAAGGGCGGCAGAGTGGCTGTTGTAGGCGGCGGTAACGTTGCTATGGACGCGGCAAGAACCGCACTCCGTCTCGGAGCGGAAAAGGTTTACGTCGTTTACAGACGTTCCATGGAGGAGCTTCCCGCAAGAAAGGAAGAGGTCGAGCACGCTATTGAGGAGGGTATTGATTTCAGACTCCTCAATAACCCCACCGAAATTCTCGGTTACAATAACCCCGAAGACCCAAGGGACCCCAAAAACGGCTTTGTGACCGGTATGAAATGTATCAGAATGGAGCTTGGCGAGCCAGATGAGAAGGGCAGACGCCGTCCCGTTCCCGTTGAGGGCTCGGAATTCCTTCTGGACGTTGACACCGTTATCATCTCTATCGGTACCTCTCCGAACCCCCTTATCAAAGACACCACCGAGGGCCTTGAGGTAAACCGTCACGGCGGTATCATCGTAAACGAGGACGCACTTACCTCGAGAAAGGGCGTTTACGCAGGCGGCGACGCAGTTACGGGCGCCGCAACCGTAATCTCCGCAATGGGAGCAGGAAAGACTGCCGCCGCGGCGATCGACGAATATCTCTCGAAATAAGCTTAAAAAAAGAACCCGCCTATGGGTGATGTCCTTATCGGAGAATTTATAATAGGGGTATGGGCATAGCCCGATGCATTTTTTAAACAAATGCGAAACTTACGATAAAAACATAAAGAGAGAACAATGCGGAAAGAAAAACCGCTTTGCTCTCTCTTTTTCTGCTTTTAGTGATATTCTTTGCTCTCGCAAAGAGTGATATGATTGCTATCGCAATCGTGATATTGAAGCCTTGCGGCTTCAGTGATATTCTATTCGCCTAAAAGCTCGCGCAGCGAATATCACTCGGCGTAAGCCGAATATCACTGCGAAGCAATATCACTCGCCGCAGGCGAATAGAGTAGGCGTGATACTCCGCTAAGAGTATCACACCTATCAGAGCGGGTTCTTTTTTATTTTACTATGTTATTTATTATATCTTGTGATATATAGGGCGATAACATTTTGGTTCTTCTCAAACCGACTTATAT
>JAZQKU010000066.1:0-7717 GCA_045542315.1 Eubacteriales bacterium
TGAATATTGAAACAAAGGACTCCGACTATACTCCCGAGATAATCGAAAACGTTACAAAGGCGGCATTCAACCTTTCGGCAAACCGTACCGGCGCACTTATCGCGTTTGAAAGAGAAATCTATTTGAAGGAAATAACCGATACCGGCACCTACGTAAATTCCGACTGCTCCGACCTTTTACTTGAAAACATCTTTTTCCACAACTCTCCTCTTCACGACGGCGGCGTTGTAATTTCAAAGGGTAAGATCGTTGCGGCAGGCTGTTTATTCCCTCTTTCCGAAAACAAGGATATTTCCGCGGAATTCGGCACCCGTCACAGAGCCGGAATCGGACTATCCGAGGCGACCGACAGCGTTATTGTTATCGTCTCCGAGGAAACAGGCGCAATTTCAGTTGCTATCAACGGTGTTTTGAAGCGAGGATTCACCCGTGAAATGTTTTATGAGCAGCTTGCGCAGTGCTTATTACCCGCACCTGAAAAGAAGGATAAAAAATTCTTCATTATAGGCAGGAATAAAAAATGAGTAAATTCAAAACCTTTTTCAATAACTTTTTTAACAACAACGGCGTTCTTAAGATCATTGCTTTTTTGATAGCCTTCATCTTCTGGTTCATCGTTGTGGGAATCGAATCGCCCGAAATAGAAAAGGAATACAGAAATATTCCCGTTGCGGTTTCTCTTGCAGGTACAAATGCCGAAGAAAGCAACCTGATGCTTACGAAAACGATAAACGTTTCAATAAACGTCACCCTCAAGGGCGAGCGCTCTGCCATTGCCAACTTCAAGCGCGAAGACATCAGAGCCTACGTTGATTTCTCAGCAGTAACCGTTGCGGGAACCTATAACCTCCCCGTTATAGTGGATTATGATAATTCCGCACTTACCATTGTCAAAACGAGCCTTTCCGAAATAAGCAACGTAACCGTAGATAACAAAATTTCCAAAAGCATTGATATCGGCGTGCTTACCAACGGTTCGGTTGCCGACGGATATATTCTCGACTCTGTAAACACTTATCCCACTTCCCTTCTTATTACCGGTCCCGAAAGCATTGTATCCACAATAGTTTCTTCATCGGTAAGCCTTGATATAAGCGGAATAAACAATACCGCGGTAAAAAATCTCCCCTTCACTCTTTATGACAGCAACGGAAACACCGTGTCAAGTCCCTTCCTTACCTTCGATACCGACAAGGTAATGGTTACCGCAAACGTTTATAAAACAAAAGAGGTTCCTTTAAATTACGAGATCGTCAACAGCTCAGGCGGCAACGACGCAAGCTTTATTACAAAGATCGTTTCTCCGCAAACGCTTCTCATTTCCGGCACTGAGGAAGCACTTTCGAGAATCAACTCCATTGACCTCGGAAGAGTTGACGTCGCAACGCTTGCAGACTCCGGTTTTTCAGAGGATATCAAATTAACTTTGCCAAACGGCATAAAGGCCGTTGACGGCACGACCGAAGCAAACGTTTCCGTTTATTACGACGAGGTTGAAACGAGAGAATACAAGGTTACTATTTCATCAGAGAACATTATTGCTCCCGACGGTAAAACCGTTACCACAAAAACGAAATCCATTACGGTTAAGATCCGCGGACGCGCTTCTGCTCTTACAAGCCTTACTCTTGAAGAGATCAACCCGATAATCGACGTTTCCGATCAAACGGTAAAAGGCAGCATTTCCGCAGCGGTAAGATTTGACCTTCCCGAAAATCTCCAGCTCGGCGTCAAAGGCGAATACAAAATTTCAGTAACCATTAAATAACATTCACAGGCAGTATGTTTTGCATACTGCCTTTAGTTCAACGAGAGGAGTGGATTTAATTGAATAAAGAAATTCTCGCCCCCGCAGGCGGTCCAGATCAGCTTGTTGCGGCAGTCCGCTCCGGTGCAGATGCGGTTTATCTTGGATACGGCAGCTTCAACGCGCGAAGGAACGCAAAGAATTTCAGCTTTGATGAGCTTTGCAATGCCGTTGATTACTGCCACGTGAGAGGCGTTAAGGTTCACGCTGCCTTGAATACGCTTGTAACCGAAAAAGAGCTTTCATTGGCACAAAATGACGTTATTGCAGTTGCAAAAGCGGGTGTAGATGCAGTTATCGTGCAAGACCTCGGACTCGCACGAATCGTCAAGGCCACTGTTGACGAGCTTGAAATGCACGCGTCAACTCAGCTCTCGGTGCATAACGTAAGCGGTGTAAAGGAGCTTGAAAGGCTTGGTTTTTCACGCGCTGTTTTGGCAAGAGAGCTTTCTCTTAAGGAAATAGAAGAAATTTGCAACAGCACCAATATAGAAATAGAGGCGTTTATACACGGCGCCCTTTGTATGTCGTTTTCGGGATGTTGTTATCTCTCTTCGATCTTGGGGCAACGAAGCGGTAACAGAGGTCTTTGCGCACAGCCCTGCCGACTTGACTTCAAGACAAAGGAAAGAGGTTATGCCCTTTCCCTTAAGGATATGTCGCACATCAATTACATAAACGAGCTTTCAAAAGCGGGCGTGTGCTCTTTTAAGATTGAGGGTCGAATGAAGCGTCCCGAGTACGTTGCGGCATCGGTTACCGCCTGCAGGGCTGCAATTTCGGGTACAACTCCGGACTTGAAAACTCTTCAGGCTGTTTTTTCACGTTCAGGATTTACCGACGGTTATATAACCGGAAACCGCACAGCTGATATGTTCGGACACAGAAGCAAGGAGGATGTCGTTGCCGCTGAGGGAGTTTTAAAGGATCTCGCCGCAAGTTACAAGGACGAATCAAAACGGATAGCTGTTGATATGACTATTTCCGCTATCAGCAATACCCCCGTTTCTCTCTCCGTTTCAGACGGCGTTAACACCGTTTCAGCGACTTCCGAAAAGCCTCTTGTTGCAATAAACCGTGCGACAACGAAAGAGGATATTGAAAAGCAGTTGTCCAAAACGGGAGGCACTCCTTACTTCGTAAAAAATTTAACCGTTTCCCTTGACGAAGGTATAACAGTTCCCCTCTCTTCTTTAAATAACCTTCGCAGAAGCGCGCTTGAAAGCTTAAGCGCTTTGAGGGCAAAAAAAGCGGAGCGTAAAATCTTACCTTATGAATTTTGCGATAATAGCAGGCGCGGCTTTGAGAACAAGCTCATATTAAGAGCATCGGAGGCTTCTCAGCTTGAAAGCATAACAGACAGAGCTTCCGTGATTTTACCGCTTGAGGATATAACAAACGATTGCTTTGAAAGGTTTGAGTTCGTCATAGGGGAAATACCCACTCTTCTTTTCGGAGCTGATGAGGAAAAAATTTCAGCAGTTATTGAAGAAAAGAAAGCGCTTGGGCTCAAAGCGCTTTACTGTAATAACATTTCTGCCGTGAATATTGCAAGCAGGCACGGGCTTTTCGCTATCGGCGGTCACGGACTTAACGTTATAAACTCCGAAGCAGTAAAGGCATATTCCGAGCTTGGGGTAAAAGCACAGCTCGTTTCGTTTGAAACGGGAGCAAAAAATCTCTCTGATATGAAGAGCGGGATCCCGCTCGGTATTTACGGCTACGGTCATTTGCCTCTTATGCAAATGAGAGCCTGCCCTTTGAAGAAAAAAGGCGGCTGCGGTAACTGCAAGGGCGAGGGCGCAATTACCGATAGAATGAATATCCGTTTCCCGTTAAAATGCAATAACAGACGCTTTACCACTCTTTATAATTCCGTTCCGCTTTATATCGGTGACAAGGATATTTCTGCCGATTTCGTCGTTTTGTATTTCACCTGCGAATCGGCAAAAAAAGTGTCTGCTGTTTATAATATGTATAAGCATAAAATGCCTCCCGACTTTGAAAGAACAACAGGACTTTACTTTAAAAATCTCAAATAAAGGAATTTCATTATGAAAAAAATAGAATTGCTTGCTCCCGCAGGCGATATGGAATGCTTAAAGGCAGCTTATAAATTCGGTGCGGATGCAGTTTACATAGGCGGTCCGTTTATGCAGCTTCGTGCGGCTGTTAAGGGTTTTTCAATGGCTGACATAAAATCCGCCGCAGAATATGCTCATTCGCTTGGCAAAAAGCTTTACGTTACCGTAAACTCTTATGCAAAGGGATATGAATTTGAAGCAATCGGAAAATACGGCAAGGAGCTTTATGAAATAGGCGTTGATGCAGTTATCGTATCCGACCTCGGCGTTATTTCTTATTTGCGCAAAGAGGTTCCCGAGCTTGAAATTCACGTATCCACTCAGGCAAACTGTCAGAATTCCGCCGCCGCAAGGGTTTACTATGAAATGGGAGCCAAACGTGTTGTTCTGGCAAGAGAGATGACTCTTGAAGAGATAAAAGCCTTTTCAAAAGAGATACCCGACGGACTTGAAATTGAAGCCTTCGTTCACGGCGCAATGTGTATGTCTTACTCGGGAAGATGCTTTATCAGCTCTTACCTTACCGGAAAAAGCGGAAACCGCGGCGAATGCACTCAACCCTGCAGATGGCAATACCATCTTGTGGAGCAGACGCGTCCCAATGAATTTTTCCCCGTTGAGGAAAGTGAAAAAGGCACAACCATTCTCTCCTCCAGGGATATGAAATGCATTGATTTTATCGACGAGATAATCGATGCGGGGGTAACCTCATTTAAAATTGAAGGAAGAATGAAATCGCCTTATTACGTTGCAACCGTTGTAAATGCTTACAGACACGCTATAGACAAGACGGCACCTATCGAGCTTTTGTCAAAGGAGCTTGACTGTGTCAGCCACCGCCCCTATTCAAGCGGATTTTATTTCGGAGAGCTTGAAAAATATACACCCGACGACGATATGGCATACAAGCAGGATAAGACCTTTGCGGGCATAGTTAAATCCTGTGAAAACGGAAGGGTTACTCTCGAGCTTCGTAATTTTTTTTCGGAGGGCGACGTTTTCGAGATCGTATCGCCCGATTCGATAGGTCTTTCATTTACCGTTAAAAATATCGTTGATTCCAAAGGAGAAACGGTGACCTATGCGCCGCACCCCACCGAGCTTGTTACCGTTGACTGTCCCTACCCTCTTACCGAAGGGGATATTTTAAGAAAAAGATAAGTCTTATAAATATGAAAGAGTGCAGAAAAAGCTTCTGCACTCTTTTTACGTTTTATTGAGTATGTAATTAAGTCTGCCCACAAGCTTATCTTCCTTGAAGTAAAGCCTCGGAACGCGTTTTCCGATAACACAGCATATTTCATATTTTATGGTATCGGCTGTTTTTGCCATTTTTTCAAGGGTTGGTGCTTTGTCGCTTCCGTCACCGAAAATGACAGCCTCGTCGCCCTCGCATACGTCGGGAATGCCCGTTATGTCAACGATGCACTGATCCATACATATCTTTCCGAGTATTTTTGCGGGTCTTCCGTTTACCGTGACCTTATATTTTCCCGAAAGTCTTCTCACAAGTCCGTCTGCGTAGCCGATGGGCAAAATGGCAATTTTACTGTCACGCATAAGCTTTTCGCTTCTGCCGTAGCTTATCTCCGCGCCCTCTTTAACATTCTTTATCTGTGATACTGCCGATTTCAAAACCATTGCAGGGGTAAGCAGCAGCTCGGTTTTAATCTTATCATCGGGCAACAGACCGTAGAGAATAAGTCCGGGACGGACCATGTCAAGAGCGTATTCCGGATAGTTTATTATCCCTGCACTGTTCATGCAGTGCTTAATACCAACCGAAACTCCCTTTTCTTCAACCGCAGAGATAACATCGGTAAAGCGCTTATACTGCATACGGGTATATTCTTCTTCGGCTCCGTCGGCATCGGAGAAATGGGTGTAGATCCCTTCGATAACAAGTCCTTCCATTTCCGAGATAATTTTGATGCTCTCCACCGTTTCAGCCATTTCGTCAGGACCTGCCATAAAGCCGAGGCGGTTCATACCCGTGTCTATCTTCAAATGTATTTTGGCTGACTTTCCGTGCTTTACCGCCTCCTTGCTTATTCTTTCGGCATTGTAAAAATTATAGACGGTAAGTGAAACATTGTTGTCTATTGCCGTGCGAATATGCTCGGAAGGAGTGTAGCCCGTTATCATAATCGGAGCTTTGACAGATGAATTACGAAGCTGCATTGCCTCGTCGATGCTCGAAACACCGAAAAAGTCAACGCCTGCTGCCTCAAGCTCTGCGGCAACCATCGGCGCACCGTGGCCGTAAGCATCTGCCTTTACCATTGCCATTACCTTAACGCTTTTGTTTGCCGAGCTTTCGATATATTCCTTTATTCTTTTGTAGTTTTTCACTACCGCGTCGAGCGAGATCTCCGCCCACGCTCTTTTCAGTATGCTTTTCATGCAATACTCCCTGCATTTATTTTTCCAAGGCGCCTTAAGACTCATCGGAGCTGTTTGCACCCTCGTTTGTTATCAGCTTGAATTCCTTAACCGTTATAAAATAACTGCCGCCGTTTTCCAATGTAATTTCAAAGGAAATGGGAAGCAAGTCGTCCGGCGACACCTTGACGCTGAAGCCTTCACCCTGATATAACAGGCTTCCGTCCTCGTTTTCCTTTAATTCGAGCTTTTCATAGCCGTCGTCGATAACCGAAAGAACATCGACTATTTTTGAAATTCCGCCCTCTATCGGAAGCGGAAAACGGTTAAGCGACAGCTCAAAGCCGTAATATTTGAGCTTTACGTCGTCTCCGTTAAAAATTACGGTGAAATGCTTTAAAATCTCGGGTGAGGTAAAATTCAATTCAAAATAATCGGGCTTTAAGCGCGAAACGTTAAAATCAAATTCAGACTCTCCCGTTTTTACCGATAATGCCGCCTCAAATCCGGTTGCATTTTTATATACGTCCTCCGGCTTTTCCGTCTTTCCCGTGCAGGCGGTCAAAAACACCGACAAGCACAGAAGCAGTGCCGCCAAAACGGCGACTGTCCTTTTCATACCGTTCTCTCCTCTTATTCGGAGGAAGGCTTATTTCAGTTCCTCCAGATATTTTACCGCGTCGGGAACAGCAGACAAAAGGTCGCTCGGCAAAAAGCATCTTTCGGGAATTTCTTTGGCTTTTAAGGTTGCGGAAAGTCCGTGAATATATACGCCTGCAACCGCTGCGTCAAATGGCTTTACTCCGGTAGCGGCAAAGCCTGCAATCAATCCTGCAAGCACGTCTCCGCTTCCGCCTTTTGCAAGCGCAGAGGTAGCAAACGGCGAGATGACCGTTTTACCGTCGGGCGCGGCTATTACTGTATATGCGCCTTTAAGCACGGTTATAACTCCGTTTTTTTCACTGTATTCCTTTGCGACCTTTTCTCTGTTTTCGGTTATTTCGGAAACCAAGAGGCCCGAAAGCCTTGAAAATTCAAGAGGATGCGGCGTTATTACCGCATTTTTGCAGTTTTTAAAGGGTTTATCTGTTTTTGAAAGAACATTGAGCGCATCGGCGTCTATTATCTTGGGAAGCTCCGTGGCCGCAATTACCTTTTTTACAGCCTTTTCAACGCCGCTTCCCGTGCCTATCCCCGAGCCGATGACCAAAGCGTTTTTTCTTTCAAGAAGCTTTATAATTTCAGATGCGGATTTCTCACATATCTTTCCGTCCTTTTCGGAAAGAGGAGAAAAGACAGGCTCAGAAAGCCTTGTCTGCAAAATTTTAAGAACGCTTTTCGGAGCCGCCACCGTAACGAGCCCAACTCCCGTGCGTGCTGCGGCAGAGGCAACGAAATACGCCGCGCCTGTCATATATTCCGAGCCGCAAACAGAAAGAAGAGA
>JAZQKU010000067.1:0-16693 GCA_045542315.1 Eubacteriales bacterium
CCCGCCTCATTCGAGGCGGGGGGTTCGTTATGGCAAAATTCCGTTAATATTTATATTTTTATAATATTTATCTTTACTTAAAAAGCAATAAATGATATAATATTATAGAATAACTATAATCGGTGAGGTGTGCTTTGTTGAACAGGGAAGAGGCAACAGCACTTTTGTTAAGCTCAAACGCAAAAAAGAATAAAAGCTACGCCGTTTTGACCTTCGGCTGTCAGCAAAACGAGCACGACAGCGAGATAATCTCGGGCGTTTTAGAGGAGTGCGGCTTTTTGCCCTCCGATATCAACGACGCCGACGTTATCATTTTTAACACCTGCGCCGTGAGAGAAACGGCTGAGGAAAAGGTTATTGGCAAAATAGGCGCCTTAAAGGCTTTGAAATATAAGAAAAAGGATCTCGTTATCGGCATCGGCGGCTGTATGACCGCCATTGAAAAGACCGCCGATTACATCTTTAAGACCTTCCCTTTCGTATCCTTTGTATTCGGCACCAATTCAATATCCTCCCTCCCAAAGCTCATTTACAACGCTTCAAACGGAAGAAGGCAAAAGGGCGCGAAGGAGGACGAGGTCATCTCCGAGGAGCTTCCCGTAAAGAGAAGGGAAAGCTACCGTGCCGATATTTCTGTTATGTACGGCTGTAATAATTTCTGCTCCTATTGCATAGTCCCCTACACGAGAGGCAGAGAAAAGAGCCGCGAGCCCGAAATGATAATTGCCGAGGTGAAAAAGGCAGTAGAGGGCGGCGCCAAGGAGATAATGCTTCTCGGGCAGAACGTAAACAGCTACGGTAAGGAGCTTTCAACTCCCGTAACCTTTGCCAAGCTGCTTGACCGTATCGCAAGCCTCGAGGGAGATTTCCGCATTCGTTTTATGACGAGCCACCCGAAGGACGCCACCGACGAGCTTCTTTTGGTAATGGCGCGTCACGAGAAAATTTGCAAACACCTTCACCTGCCCGTTCAGTGCGGAAGCGACAGAGTGCTTCTTGATATGAACCGCCGCTATGACGTTAAAAGATATCTTTCCATAATAAAAAAAGCAAGGGAGCTTATGCCGGATATTACTTTAACGAGCGATATAATAGTCGGCTTTCCCACCGAAACAAGTGAGGATTTCGAAGGAACTCTTGCACTTTGCCGCGAGGTCGAATACGATTCACTTTTTACCTTCATCTATTCGAAGCGAAGCGGCACCAAGGCGGCGGAGATGACCCCCGCGGCAACCGAAAAAGAAATTCACGACCGCTTCGACAGGCTCGTTTCACTTCAGAATGAGATATCGAAAAGGAAAAACGATAAGCGAGTGGGAAAAACTCTTCGGGTGCTTGTAACGGGTGTGAGCGAAAACGATCCCAACAAGCTTTCGGCACGAAGCGAGGGTAACGGAATAGTACATTTTGAGGGCGACCCGTCGCTTACGGGAAGCTTTGTGAATGTTAAAATAACTTCGGCAAAGACCTGGTCCCTCTTTGGAGAGCAAACGATATAAAAAAGACAAGGAAGATAAAAAATGGCACTTTCACCAATGATGGAGCAATATCTTTCAATTAAAGAGGAAAATAAGGATTGCCTTCTCTTTTACAGAGTGGGCGACTTTTACGAAATGTTTTTCGAGGACGCAAAGACTGCCTCTAAGGAGCTTGAGCTTGTGCTTACGGGCAAGGATTGCGGCCTTAAGGAGCGCGCGCCCATGTGCGGCGTTCCCCACCACTCCTGCGACGCCTATATTGCAAGGCTCATAGAAAAGGGCTATAAGGTTGCTATCTGTGAGCAGGTGGAGGACCCGAAGCTTGCAAAGGGCATCGTTAAAAGGGACGTTATAAGAATCGTCACTCCCGGCACGGTAGTAGATGAAAACTTCTTAAACGGTACCGAAAATAACTTTATAGGCTCCGTTTATTACGACGGCAAAAACGAAGCGGGAGCAGCCTTTGCCGATATTTCCACAGGCGAGGTCTATTGTCTTGAGATAACCGAGTCCCCCTTGGAAACGGTGCTTAACGAGGTTGGCAGATTTTGCCCGAAGGAGATGCTCGTTTCCGAAAATCTCCTTTCCTATAAAAAGGTCGCTTCTTTTCTTAAAAATCAGATAACCGAGAGCCTTACCCCATTGAGGACCGACGTTTTCGAAAATCCCGACACGGTAAAGCTCGTTTCGCTTCAGTTTAGGGATTCCGTTTCAGAGGATATCATAAAATCCAAGGAGCTTGCAATAAAGGCGCTCGGAGTAATGCTTTCCTACCTTGCCAGAACTCAGAAGGTAGCTCTTTCGCAGATGACGAGCCTCACCGTTTACGGCACGTCGGAATATCTCTCGATGGATATTTTTACAAGAAGAAGCCTTGAGCTTACCGAAACGATGAGAAGCAAAGAGAAAAAGGGCTCGCTTCTTGGGGTATTGGATTTGACCAAAACCGCAATGGGCGGCAGAATGCTCCGCCAGACCCTCGAGCGTCCGCTCATCGACTGCAACCGCATCAATAAAAGGCTTGACGCAGTTTCGGAGCTTTTGGAAAAAACCGAAAAAAGAATTGCGATAACCGAAAGCCTTTCAAACGTTTACGATATTGAACGAATACTTACAAAGACCGTTTACGGCACAGTTAACCCCCGCGATATGCGCTCGGTCTGTGCCACCTTCAGATCCGCCGCAGAGGTAAAAGCACAGCTTTCGGAATTTAATTCCGCGCTTTTAAAGGAAACCGAAAGGCGAATAAATCCCGAACGCGAGCTTATTGAAAAAATAAATGCCACCGTCAAGGAGGATCCGCCGTTTCTGATGTCGGAGGGCGGATATATCAACGACGGCATAGATGCCGAGCTTGATAACTGCAGAATGCTCTTGGGCGGAAGCGAGAGCATTTTAAAGCAGATAGAAGAAAAAGAAAAGGAAGAGACCGGAATAAAGGTAAAGGTAGGCTACAACCGCGTTTTCGGCTACTACATAGAGGTCACCAATTCCTTCCTTTCAAAGGTGCCGCCGCACTATATAAGAAAGCAGACCCTCACCGGCGCCGAGCGCTTTATAACGGAGGAGCTCAAGGAGCTTGAAAAGCAGATAGTCACCGCAAAGGACCGTATCGTTGCAATCGAATCCAAAATATTCAAGGAGCTTCGCGACGAGCTTTTAACCAAGATATCCTCAATGCAACAGACCTCAATGGCGATTGCCGAGCTTGATATGCTCTCCTCATTTGCAGAGGTTGCAAGAAAGAACGGCTACGTAAAGCCCATTGTAGATAACTCCGGAATAATCGATATAAAGGACGGACGTCACCCCGTTGTTGAGAAGATGCTTTCCGACTCGGTGTTCGTCCCCAACGACACCTATTTGGACACCGAAGAAAACCGCTTTTCATTAATAACGGGTCCGAATATGGCAGGTAAATCCACCTATATGCGCCAGACCGCAATAATAACCCTTATGGCGCAGATAGGCTCATTCGTTCCCGCGTCAAGGGCGAGGATCGGCATAGTGGATAAGATATTTACCCGTGTCGGTGCCGCCGACGATCTGGCAACGGGTCAGTCAACCTTTATGGTTGAGATGAACGAGGTCGCTTCGATCCTTAAAAACGCAACCCCTCAAAGCCTGCTTATCTTCGACGAAATAGGAAGAGGAACCTCCACCTTCGACGGTATGAGCATTGCCAAGGCGGTTTCCGAATATGTTGCCGATAAGAAAACTCTCGGCGCAAAGACTCTTTTTGCAACCCACTATCACGAGCTTCAGCTGCTTGACGTTTACCCCGGAATAAACAACTATTCCGTTGCCGTCAAAAAGCGTGGCGACGAGATAACGTTCCTAAGAAAGATAGTAAAGGGCGGAGCGGACCAGAGCTTCGGCATCGAGGTCGCAAAGCTTGCGGGAATTCCCAAAGAGGTCATCTCCCGCGCAAAAGAGGTGCTTTCGGAGCTTGAAAGCGGCGAAAACGAGCCAAAGCCAAGGAAAAGCGAAAATCTTTTAAGAGAGGAAACGCCGCAGTTTTCTTTTGAAAGCCTCCGTGAAAACGAGGTTATCGAAAGACTTAAGGCGGCTGACATAAACGTTTTAACCCCCATTGAATGTATGAATCTTCTTTTCGAGCTTAAAAAGGAGCTTCAGCAATAAATTCAGAGGTCTTTTAAAATGAGTATTATTAAACTGCTCGACAATGATTCCGCCGTCAAGATAGCGGCGGGTGAGGTGGTTGAAAACGCCGCCTCGGTAATTAAGGAACTGATTGAAAACTCAATAGACGCGGGCGCGAAAAAGATAACGGTTGAGATAAAAAACGGCGGTAAAAGCTATATACGCGTTACCGACGACGGCGTTGGTATGAGCTTTGACGATGCCAAAACGGCGTTTTTACGCCACGCAACCTCAAAAATACGCTCGATAGAGGATCTTTCCACCCTTTCTACGATGGGCTTCAGAGGCGAGGCTCTGGCAGCCCTTGCCGCTGTGGCAAAGGTAACTCTTTACACCAAAAGAGCCGAGGACGAGCTTGGCACCGAGGTTATGATCGAGGGCGGAAGGGTTATAAAGCACGAGGAATCGGGCCTTAAAGACGGTACCACGATAATCGTAAAGGATCTTTTCTTTAACACTCCCGCAAGACTTAAATTCTTAAAGCGCGATTCAACCGAGGCACTTTACGTTTCGCAGATAACCGAGCGCGAGGCGCTTGCCCGTCCCGACGTTTCCTTTACCTTCATAAAGGACGGCGCCGAGAGCTTTTTCACCGACGGAAGCGGAAAGCTCATTTCTGCAATAACCTCGATATACGGCTCACTTGTTGCTTCATCTCTGTTACCCGTAAAGGGAGAGGTCGGCGGTGTAGGCGTTTCGGGCTACGTTTGTAAGCCCGGTGCCGCAAAGGCAACGAGAGATATTCAGATATTTTACGTAAACGGAAGATACGTGAAAAACAAAACTCTTACGGCGGCAACCGAGGCGGCTTATGCAAATGAGCTCATGGTAAAGCGCTTTCCCGTTTGCTTTCTTAACTTAAAGCTTTCTCCCTCGGAGATAGATATAAACGTTTCGCCGTCGAAAACGGAAATAAAGTTTTCCCAAAACGTTTCGGTATTCGATGCCGTTTATTTCTCCGTTAAAGAGGCTCTTGCGAGGGATCTGGGAAGACCCGAAATAGAATTTCCGAAGCAAAAGGAGGAAAAAAGCGAGTTTGAAGCGCTTATAAATTCAGTTTCCTCCTTCGTTTCAGAGGAAAAGCCCGCACCGTCGGGCTGGATAATTGAGAAAAAGGAAGAGCTAAAGGAAAAAAAGGAAGAAGCTCCCGTAAAGCCCGCTGCATTAAGAGAAAGCAGCTTTGAAACGGTCAAGGAGTTTTTTGAAAAGCCGTCCGTTTCCGAAAATCAGCCGCCAAAGCCTTCCGAACAACCCAAGATAACCCCGTTTGATTTTGCCTTCAAGGCGTCGGTTGACGTGACAGCGGCAGAGGAGATAGCTCCCGTTGAGAGCGATTATATCGTCAAGGGCGAAATCTGGAAAAGCTATATTTTGGTTGAAAAGGACGACGAGCTTATCATCATCGACAAGCACGCCGCCCACGAGAGAATTTTGTTTGAAAAGATAAAAAGCGGTCAGAAAAGGCTTTCGGCGCAGTATCTTCTCATTCCCGAAAGAATAGCGCTTTCACCCGAAAGAGCGGAAAGACTTGAAGGCTTTTCGTCACGGCTTTCGGAATTCGGATTTGATGCAACGCTTGAAAGCGGTTATGCCGTTGTGAAGGCGGTGCCTTCGCTCATTTCAGCCGATGACGTTGAGGCGATGCTTTGCGAGGTGCTCGACCTTCTTGACAGCCGCTTTGATTCGGATATTTCGGTCACCGATAAAATATATCATAAGATCGCCTGCAAGGCAGCCGTCAAAGCGGGGATCGGGACAAGCGGCGAGGATATGAAGAGCCTTGTGAGATCGGTTATGTCAATGCCCGATATAAAACACTGCCCCCACGGCAGACCTGTTGCCGTCTTTATCAAAAAAAGCTACGTTGACGGTAAATTCGGCAGATAATTTACAAAAAACGCTTGATTTTTCTTTTGCGGAGGGATATGCTTGAATAGTAAGGTTTTAATAATATGCGGTCCCACCGCTTCGGGAAAGACCGATGCGGCTGTGAGAGTTGCAAAAATAATAGGAGGAGAGGTCATCTCTGCCGACTCGATGCAGCTTTACCGCGAAATGAATATAGGCACTGCGAAGCCGACCGAGGAGGAAAAGCAGGGCGTCAGGCATTATATGATAGACACGGTGGACGTCACCGAAAATTACAGCGCCGCCGACTATAAGGAGGAGTGCTACCGCATCTGCAAGGAGATCATTTCGCGCGAAAAAACACCCATTATCGCGGGCGGCACCGGTCAGTATATCTCCGCTGTCGTTGAAAACCTCACCTACGGAGATATTCCGCACGATGCTAAATTACGGGAGGCGCTTACCCGTGAAGCCGCCGAAAAGGGCGGAGAATATATGAAATCGGTTTTGGCGCAGTTTGACCGTGAATCGGCAGAAAGACTCCACGAGAACGATATAAGAAGAATAGTCCGCGCAATAGAGATATATAAGCTCACGGGAATAACCCAAACGGAATTCAACAGGCGTTCAAAGGAAAATCCGCCGCCATACGATTTCGTGATAACGGGTCTTAAATTTGAAGACCGCGCCCTCCTTTACGAGAGAATAGATAAGCGCGTTGACCTGATGATGTCAAACGGGCTTCTGGAGGAGGCCGAAAGGATCTACGGTCTTTCTCCTTCAAAAACCGCCGCGCAGGCAATAGGCTACAAGGAGCTTTTTGATTATTTCGAGGGAAAATGCACCCTTTTTGAGGCAGTGGATAAAATCAAACAGGAATCCCGCCGCTATGCAAAGCGTCAGCTCACCTGGTTTAACCACGTAGAGGGGATAAATTGGTTTTACCCCGATAAAAGCACGGCAGAGGATATCGCACGTGAAATAGCAAGTCTTATGGAAAGTAAGGAAACGAATGTTTAAGAAGAAATGGTTTCGGTTTACAATAATGGTTGCCGCAATATGCGCCGCAGTTTTTCTTTTGATGAACGGCGCAGGCTTTCTGTCGGACGAAATAGCAACCAAAAGACCGGAAAGGCTTACCTCGGCGGAATATCTCACCGCCACGGGATATTTTTTAAAGGAAGAGAAAACGGTAATTGCAACCGCGGGCTACACCGTAAGCAACGAGGTCAAGGACGGCGAAAGAGTAAGGACCGACACCGTAGTTGCAAAGCTTTACGAAAACGGAGCGGACCTCACCCTCGTTTCCAAGCTTGATAAGCTTTCCTCGAGAATAGAGTCGCTTGAACGAATAAACAGCGGCGACCTCTCTTATAAGCAGGACGCGCTCTTGCTTGAAGCGGAGATAGACGCACTTATCGTTGAAATGACGGAAATGACTCAAAACGGCAGCTTCGAAGGTCTTTCCGATTCCACCGATCTGCTCATTCACTATTTTAATATAAGACAGATACTTCTTAACGAGGCGGAAAACTTTGATTTAAAGATCGCTTCTCTTAAGGAAGAGCTTAATGAAATAAAAAGCATTTGCCCCACTCCGAAAAAATCGGTGAAGGCAGGAGAAGTAGGCTATTTCACCTACGCCTTCGACGGCTATGAGGGAGCCTTCGGCTATGAAAGAATAACCGCTCTTTCGGTTGCCGACGCACTTCTGGTGTTAAGGGAAACCAAGCCCGAAAACCGTCCCGACGGGTATATAGGCAAAACGGTTACCGATTTCGTCTGGAGAGTCGCCGTACCGATGACCTCCGCAGAGGCATCGGCTTATCGGGCGGGGAACACGGTTAAGCTCGTTTTCCCGAAGGTTAACGGCGAGCAGTACACTGCAACCGTATTATACTCTCAAAGCTTCAGGGGCGAGGCGCTGGTAATTTTTGAAGGAAACTTCGGCCCCGAGGTATTTGCAAAGGAAAGAATAACAGAGGTAAATATCTTAAGATCCTCCGCAAGCGTGCTCTCGGTGCCCGCATCGGCGCTTTTGCAAAACGAGGAGGACGTTACCGGAGTTTACGTTCTTATCGGTCAGCAGGTGGTATTCAAGCCTGTAAACTTCGTAAAGTATGAGGGCGACTTTGCCTACGTCACCCCGATAACGGGCTCGTCAAACGCTCTTTCGGAATACGACGAGGTAATTTACAGCGGCAAAAACCTTTTCGACGGAAAGATAATTTAGGTGATAAAAATGGAAAATATTAAAGAAAACCTTGAAAAAATAAAAGCACGCATTGCCGAAGCGGCAAAAAGAGCGGGAAGAAGCGCAGATGAGATAACGCTTGTTGCCGTGAGCAAAACGATGCCGATCGAAGATGTGGAAGAGGCGTTTTCCGCAGGGCAGACGGTATTTGGCGAAAATCGCGTTCAGGAATTAAAGGAAAAATACGATCACTTCGAGGGAAAGGCAACCTTTCACCAGATAGGAACGTTACAGACCAATAAGGTGAAATATCTTATAGGCAGAGCGTCGCTTATCGAATCGGTCGACAGTGAGGATCTTATAACCGAAATATCCCGTCTTGCAACCAAAAAGGGAGTAACGCAGGAAATACTTATTCAGGTAAATATCGGGCGTGAGCCGCAAAAATCGGGAGTAATGCCCGAAAGCCTTTACGATATCCTTGAGTTTGCCTCGAAAACGGCGGGCGTAAAGGTGGCAGGACTTATGGCAATACCGCCGAAATGCGAGAAACCCGACGACGTAAGACCTTATTTTAAAAAAATGTACGATTTGTTTATTGACATCGGCACCAAAAATATGGATAATATATATATGAGAGTTTTATCGATGGGAATGACAAACGATTTCGAGGTTGCCATCGAGGAGGGCTCCACCGCCGTAAGAGTCGGCACCGCAATATTCGGAAAAAGAGACTATATGATATAAAAATCGCCAAATGCGAGGAATGGAGAAAACTATGGGAATAGGAGACTTTTTCAAGAAAAATCTCGGTCTTCAGAACGAAGAGGACTATGAGGAAGAGTTTGAAGAAACCGCCGAAAACGAGCAGGACGATTTCTTCGAAAGCGAGCCTGAGGAAAAGGAAGAGCGCGAGGAAAAGGCGTTCCCCTTCAAGAAGGCGGCAAAAAGAAGCAGTTATAATGATTCAATTACTTTAGGAGGCAGCGGAAAAATGGAATTCGTTGTAGTTAAACCCAAGGATTTCGGTGACGAGTGCACCGGCATAGCAGAGCACATGCTTGATAAAAAGACGGTAGTTTTAAATCTTGAGACCACCTCCAAGGAGTCGTCAAGAAGAATTATCGACTTCGTTTCGGGCGTAGCCTTTGCAACCAAGGCAAAGATCAAAAAGGTAGCAACCTGCACCTACGTTATCGTTCCCGATAACTCCGATTTCACCGGTGAAGAGGTATATGAAAGCGAAGCTCCCCAAGAGGATTCAACAGGCTTTTCCTTTTAAACCGTCGGAGGCGTAACCCTTGATAATTGCGTTAATTAGAACAGTACAAATACTTTCGGAAATATTTTTCTATATAATGCTTATAAGATGTATCTTTTCGTGGATACCGCAGTTTTACCATTCAAAGGTAGGTATTATATTAAGAAAAATAACCGATCCTGTGCTTCGTCCTTGCCAAAAGCTCCTTGGGAAGCTGAGATTTTTAGATAATATTCCCATCGACTTTTCGCCCGTTTTGGCAATTCTGGCAGTGCAGATCATTGAGAAGATAATCGTAGCATTTCTCGTTACCTTTCTTATGGTTTGATTATGGAAGACGAAAAGCTTTTTTTGGCAAAAATAACCGATCTCGTTTCAGCTGCCAAATGCGGTAAGACGAGATTTTCGGCGTTTATGTCGGAGACCGAGGCGGAAATGGCAGCGGCAGTTTTCGAAAGAGAAAAGATTGAATTTTCCTTTTTCGGCGGAAACGAAAAGACGAAAAGAAAGCTTGCGGGCGTTTCACCCCGCGAGATACCGAGTTCTGCCTTCCCCGTAGCGGTAATCGAGGCAAAGGGGCAGGGAGTAGAGGAGCTTACCCACCGCGACTTTCTCGGCGCCTTGATGGCGCTCGGACTTACCCGCGAATCGGTTGGCGATATCGTAGTGGATAAAACGTCACTTTTGGCTTATCTTTTCGTAACCGAAAACGCCAAAAAGCTCATTCTTTCGGAATTGAAATCGGCAGGCAGGGTTTCTCTTACGTTGAAAGAGACAGACGGCGGAAAAATTGTATTGCCCGACGGCGAGTTTGAGGATATGACCTTCACGTCAGCGTCGTACAGGCTTGACGCCGCGCTTGCAGCGCTGTTGAATTTAAGCCGCGAAAAAGCCGCTTTGCTTATCGATTCGAAGACTGTGGTCTTAAACGGAGCGGTCGCGGTCAAGCACGAAAAGGAATTACGGGAGGGCGACCTGCTCTCCGTAAAAGGACATGGAAAATTTAAGGTCGATTTTGCCGCCCCGAAGGGCAAAAAAGGCAGAATATGTTATCTTATTAAAAAATACAAATGATATTTTGGAGGATAAAAAATGTTCACACCCGCAGATCTTGAGGAAATAAGCTTTGAAAGAGCCGTAATGGGCGGCTATAAACTTAATGAGGTTGAGGATTTTGTAAATAAAATATCCACCGAATACGTCGCTCTTTATAAAGAAAACGAGGAGCTTAAGAAAAAGCTCAAAATAGTCGTTGATAAGATCGAAAGCTACCGCACCAAGGAGTCGCTCATCTCCGAGGCGCTTCTTTCCGCGCAAAGCGAAAAGAATGCGGCTTCTGTCGAGGCGGCAAAAGTTATCGACGAGGCTAAGGCAGAGGCTGAAAGGATCGTTGCCGAAAGCATAGTTGAAGCAGAAAAGCAGGAAGCACTTGCAAGAGAGCACGCCGACAGGGAGATTGCGGCAATAAGAGCAGAGGTCGAGGGTGAGCAGAAGCACCTTGAGGCTGTTAAAACCGAGGTTTCCGATTTCAAGCAGAGAATTCAGGAGCTTTACAAAAGCCACCTTACCAACATTCTTGCGATTCCGAGCTATGAAAAGCCCGAGATAAAGGAAGAAGCGGCTCCAAAGGAGATAAATGAGGAAGCTCCCGAGGTCACTCCCGCCGTCACCGCCGATGCTGACGATGCAGAGCAGATGACCGTTTCCGAATTCGTTGCAGAGGCACCCGAAGAGGAGCCCACCAAGATAAACGACGGCTTTGACAGGGACGATCTCTTTTACGAATCCTACCTTGAAAAGAGCGCCGTAAAGGCTGCAAAGGGCGATCCCGACCCGATCACCGAGGAGGACGATTTCATTCCCGCCAACTTAAAGAAGCAAAAAAGCGGCCTTTCCGACGTTTTTGATTTTGACGATGATAACGATGACAGCCCAATGTCCTTCGTTATAAAAAATAAAAAGAAATGAGCTTAAAATGAAGCTTAAGGAAATTTTTAAAAGGCTTGTTCCCGTTTTTATCGGCACCGTTTCGGTTGCGGCGGTTTCCGAGGTTATCCGATTTTTTGCCGTAACCTTTCTGAAGCCCGCGGGAAACGCTCCTGTCTTAAATGGGAT
This sequence comes from Eubacteriales bacterium, assembly GCA_045542315.1. GTDB lineage: Bacteria > Bacillota > Clostridia > Oscillospirales > RGIG5299 > RGIG5299. The sequence goes on from JAZQKU010000067.1 coordinate 11,561, forward strand.
CTTTCAGCTTAACTATCATATAAATACCGGCGCATCGTTCGGAATGTTTTCCGAGCATACCGCCGCTCTTTCGGTATTTACCGCGCTTTTGATAGCGTTCCTTTATATACTTTCGGCTATCGGATTTTTTGAAACCAAGGCACAGAGAATTATTGTGGGACTTATTGCAGGCGGCGGAATGGCAAACCTGATAGAGCGCATACTCTACGGCTACGTAGTCGATTATTTCGAGTTTTTGTTTATTGATTTTGCTATCTTCAATTTTGCCGATTGCTTTGTAACAGTCGGTTCCGTTGCCTTGATGGTATGGATATTTCTTATCGACAAGACCGTTTTCAAGGATGAGAAAAAATAAAGAAATGCCGGCTTGAAACCGGCATTGACTTTTTGGGGGTGAAGAGATGGACTGCATATTTACTGCCTCGGAGGTAAGCGGCGAGCGCGCCGATAAATATCTTGTTTCGGTGTTTCCCGAGCTTTCGAGAAGCTTTATTCAGGGCTGCTTTGCAGATGGTCACGTTTTGATAAACGGGGAAGCGGCAAGAAAAAACCAACCCGTAAATGAGGGTGACGAGATATCCTTTACCTATCCCGAGTTAAAGACCGCAGCGGCAGAGCCCGAAAATATCCCCATCGAAATAGTTTATGAGGACGACGACCTTTTGGTTGTAAACAAGCCGAAGGGAATGGTGGTCCATCCCGCGCCGGGAAACAGAAGCGGCACTCTCGTAAACGCTCTTCTGTATCATTGCGGCGAAAGACTTTCGGGAATAAACGGAGTGCTTCGTCCGGGAATAGTCCATAGAATAGACAAAGACACGAGCGGTCTTCTGATAGTTGCAAAAACCGATTTTGCCCACCACGGTCTTGCAGAGCAGATAAAGGACCACAGCTTCGACAGAGAGTACGAGGCAATCACCGTGGGTGTCTTGAAGGATGATTCCTTTTCGGTTTCACTCCCCATCGGAAGAGACGTAAAGGACCGTAAAAAGATGGCGGTAACCGAGAAAAACTCGAAGGAAGCCCGCACAGACGTAACGGTAATCACCCGCTTTGAAAAGCATACTCACGTTGCCTGCAAGCTTTATACGGGAAGAACCCACCAGATAAGAGTGCATCTCTCACACCTTCACCGTCCCCTTCTCGGCGACACCGTTTACGGCGGAAAGCTCGCTGAATTCAAGGGGCTTTCGGGTCAGTGCCTTCACGCAAAAAGCATAGGCTTTGTTCACCCGCGCACCGGAGAATATTTATTTTTTGATTCCGAACTTCCGGAATATTTCAAAAACGTATTGACAAAGCTCGAAAAAGGTGTATAATATTTATCGGTAATTGAATACAGTTGGCAGGGGAGCTCTTACGGGCTGAGATTGAGGAATACCTCTAAACCCTTTAACCTGATACGGATAATGCCGTCGTAGGAAGCTTATGGATAAAATGCTTTTGCAGTCGGTTTAAGCCGACTGCATTTTTTGTGGGGAATTTACCCATAATTGCCAAAAAAATATTTTTTTAAGGAGTGTTTTTCAAATGAAAAACAAAAATCTCATCTTTTTGGCAGAAGCCGCAATAATGATAGCGGCAGCAACGGTCTTAAGCCTCTTTAAGCTTTGGGAAGCGCCCTTGGGCGGCTCGATAACTCTTGCCTCGGTTCTTCCCCTTGCCGTCATCGGTTACCGTCACGGAATTTTAAAGGGACTCGGAACCGCATTCGTGGCATCGGTGCTTCAGCTCATGCTCGGTCTTCAGAATCTTGCCTACGGCACTACCTGGTACGCCGTTTTGGCGATCTTACTCTTTGATTACATCGTGGCGTTTTCCTGCTACGGAATCACGGGTATCTTCAGAAAATTCGGAAAGGGCAGAATTTCAAACACCGTATCCTTTACGGCAGGCTTTGCGATCGCAAGCGTTCTCCGCTTCCTTTGCCATTTCATAACCGGAGCGGTTGTATGGCACAGCCTCACGAGAGTATGGTATGCCGATGATCCCACTCATATCGTACATAAATACGGACCGTGGCTCTATTCCTTTGTGTATAATATCGGATATATGCTCCCCGATATGCTTATCGCCGCAGGCGTAGGCGTTGCGCTTTCGCTCGCTCTTGATTTCAAAAAGGATAATCTTATTTACGCAAAAAAATAAAAAGAGTAATATCCGTTTGATTTGCAGGGCTTGGCGGGCAGATAAAATGAAATATTTTATCTGATAATATAAATTTATTCTTTTTTGACTCTTCCAATATCATCAATTTTGTGTTATACTATATGTAACCTGATAAATAGGAGAATAATTATGGATAAATTATACGATCAAGCCACTGCAGTTATATCTGAGCTTGGAGAAAAAGCAAAATTAAAGGCAGGCAGCACCGTTGTTGTGGGCTGCTCAACAAGTGAGATTACAGGCTCTAAAATCGGAACCAACTCAAGCCCCGACGTGGCAGGAGTTGTGTTCAAGGCAATTTACGAATATGCAAGGAAAATGAAATGGAACCTTGCTTTTCAGTGCTGTGAGCATCTCAACCGCGCCATCGTGGTTGAAAGAGATACGGTTAAAAACGCTGAAATTGTAAACGTTGTTCCGCAGCCCAAGGCAGGCGGCTCAATGGCAACGCAGGCATACAGAAATTTCAAAGATCCCGTTGTTGTTGAAGAGATCAAAGCAGACGCAGGTATCGACATAGGCTTTACACTGATCGGAATGCACATTAAAAAGGTAGCCGTTCCCGTTCGCTTGGAAAACAATAAGATCGGTGAGGCCACGGTTTTGGCGGCTCGTTCAAGACCTAAATTCATCGGCGGATGTCGCGCGGTATATGACGAAGAGCTGCTTTAATTAAAAAACAAAACACCCATTGCCAAAAGCGTGATGTTCTTAGCGGAGAATTTATAAAATATCTTACCTTATTTGCTCTGCAGTAAACAAATAATTAACCCCGGCAGATTTTTAAGTCTGTCGGGGCTTGTTATTCTGTTCGATAAATTGGAATTTGTTAAATGAGTTTTTTTATTGCTGCTAAGATTTCATCTTCGGCATCTTTGCCATAGGCATAGAGTGTAAACATAATTCTCGTTCCGTCATTTAACGTCAATATGTGAAAAAAAGCGTCTTTTGCAATAATTCCATCACCTTTATGAAACTCGCTCTTAATAGAGCGGATTTCATTTGTGTTAATAATAGTTCTACTAAAAGAGGTTTTCTCGTTTATAATTGTACCCCTTGGCAATACAATTTTTTCGTCATTTATTGTTAAGTACCTACTTTTTTCCGCAAAAAAGCAGGAGAGAAAAAGAATGCTCATCACACCACCAGACATTGTTAGTCCAATTTGTAATCCAACATTTGATGAATGCGCAAGAATGCAAATAATTCCTGCAATTAAAACTGCAGCACTAATAATGGTAAAGATTGCTAACCATTTTGTTGCATAAGATGTGTATCTTTTCATTTCATATACTCCCATTCGAAAAATTCTTATTTATCTTTCTGTTTATCGCCGGTTTCGCCTTTGTTTTACAAATGCTTCGGGCTATGCCCACACTCCTAAAGTTGAGCGTACCCTGAGGCTCCCTCCGGGAGGGAGGCCTTTACCCTAACCCCATTATAACACAAATCAGCAGAGAAAACAAGAGTGATATTCCGACTTCGTCGGAGTGATATTATCGCTGATGCGATAGTGATATTGAAGCCTTACGGCTTCAGTGATATTCTATTCGCCCATAAACTCGCGAAGCGAATACCACTCGGCATAAGCCGAATATCACTGCGAAGCAATATCACTCGCCAGAGGCGAATAGAGCCGGCGTGATACTCCGTTAAGAGTATCACGCCAAAAGCAATGGGTGTTTTTATTTGAGTAAGAGAAAATAAAATGGTAAGCGGCATAATTAGGCTTGTTAAACATCATTAAAAAAGCACTTCATACGAAGTGCTTTTTAACGGCGTCATTTCAGCCAACACGTGCAAAAAAAAGATTGGGCGAAAAACCGAGTGTTTCTTTGATTATTATTTATTTGTCATAAAATATGGACCACACATTTCTTCATGTGTTTTAATATATGTCCATTTAAAATCCTTACCAACAACATATATCTCTACAAAGTCATCCAAAGCCTTGGCGGTATTTAAATCCAAAGTCATATCATTAGTATGTTTATCTTTAAACCATTCAATATAAAAAGCGCCATTTTTATTAATTTTATCATACGCTTCTCTTGCTTTTTCCCCAATGAAATATTGGTTTTCGCTTATCAATTCCCAAGAAAAAATATGCCAAATATAATTTCCCATAGAGTTAATATACTTTTGTAAATCTTTTTTAGGAATATTAGGTGCAAAAGTTTTAATCCATTTATTATAAAATTCTTCTTTTGTCATTGATAAGCACCGCCTTTTAAAATGGAATTAAAAATAAGATATTAAAAACATTAGATTTTGAAAAAAGAATATATTTCAATAAAAACGGACAACAAAAGCAACGGAATTCCAACGAGAAAAGTTGTCGTTTTTTCACTTTTATCCCCTAACGAGAAAATCATAATTATCATAAAGCAAATGGGCATAGCGACAGGAAAAAACAAAGCCGTAGAGATACCGCTGCTAATAACAAACCTGACCGAGTCTATCACAACAAAATCCAATATCAGCACGGTTGCGCACGAAATGAGCGCTTTATTTGTATTGTGCTTCCACTGTTTACCAAAGCATTTTTCAAAAATCAGAACTATAATCAAAACAGAAAGTAATCGCACGCTCGCGTGAGAAAGCACGTCAAAGATAAATAGATCTGTCATTAAGCTTACTGCAAAAAAGATAATAGCTGACAAAGCTACGCCCAATATTAAAAATGCATACTTTTTACTCTTCACAGTATCAACTCCTTGGGTTTAGTATAGCACAAAAGCGAAGAATTTTCAAGTGAAATATTCGGCTTGCGCCGAATGTGAAATATCTCCCTTCGGTTGATGTAAAATAAAATTTGTCCATATTCGCTTTAGCGAATATTTCACATTTGTGAAGCAAATATTTCATAGCGAAGCTATTTCACTTGCCCGCAAGGGCATATTTCATTGAAAAGAAACACCATTTGTCTGGTAGACAAATGGTGTTTCTTTTCTGAATTATAAC
>JAZQKU010000068.1:0-16617 GCA_045542315.1 Eubacteriales bacterium
CGGAAAAAACAGCCGTGAGATATCCGTCATTCGAGATTTTCTAAACTGGAAACCGCAAATACAGGATCAAGGAGACAAAACACCCGGCCACTTGCCCGAGATCACGTTCAAAAACGTAACATTCCGATATCCAAATACAGAGCGAAATGTGCTTGAGGATTGTTCCTTTACAATAAAAAGCGGAGAGAAAGTTGCATTTGTTGGCTTGAACGGCGCTGGAAAATCCACAATCATCAAACTGCTGCTTCGTTTCTACGATCCGGATGCAGGTGAAATTCTGATTGATGGAATCAATGCAAAAGAGTATGACATCCGTGCACTGAGACGTATATTCGGTGCTCAATTTCAGGATTATGTAACCTACTCCATGACAGTTGCGGAAAATATTACGCTCAGCGACAGTGGTAGGATTGATGCAGAAAAACTACAGCGTGCGCTTATGTTCTCCGGTGCAGATAAAATGGTGAAGAACTTTGAACGAGGAACGGACACACAGATTACTCGATTATTCGACGAAAAAGGTGAAGAACTTTCGGGAGGACAGAGGCAAAAGCTTTCTCTTTCCAGAGCATTTTATCGGGACGCGGATATTTTGATTCTGGATGAACCCTCAGCATCTCTTGATCCAGAGGCTGAACACGAGATTTTCAGCAAGTTTATTTCTCTGTGGAAAAACAAAGGTGCTATACTCATTTCACATCGTTTGTCAAACGTGACCGCCTGTGATCGGATTATTGTATTGGACGGATGTCACATTGTAGAACAAGGAACACACCGCAATTTAATGAAATTGAATGGGAAATATGCGTATCTCTTTAAGTTGCAGGCGGATAAGTACAGTGATTGAGTCTTATATGGATTATTCACATATGAAATTTACGTCGTTGTTTTCACTGTAAATTCCAATATATGATACAAGTGATCTTTCTCATCATATTTAAGTCTCATAATTAATTGAATTTTCTACTCATTAAATTGGCAGATTATATGCATATCTACTGCTTATAAGGTTAGCTTTGATTCAATAACTTTACAAAAACATCCGACAGCATAGTTGTTACGCTATACTGTCGGATGTTTTTGCACTCGTCAATCGGCTGTTTTCATTGGATACTCAAGATATCCTTATGAGAACCACCCCTTTGGTATCTCTTTTATTTTTTGCCGAAAGGGACTCGAACCCTGAGAGGGCAAAAGCGTTTATAAAAATTGCCTGCGGCAATTTTTTAGCTTTTGGTGCGACGATTGCCGGGGGGCAATCGAGCGGGTAAGACGCGAAGCGGATTGTCCCTGAAGGCCCACCAAGAATAAAAGAGATACCCGTTGGCGTACCTGCGATAAAGCAGGTGCGCCAACAGCTTTATATTGACGACCTTTGGTTTTCATGATATAATATCAATGGAATACACGGCAGAAGCAAAGGAGATATTTATATGGAATATGCACAGAAAACAATTGTAGATTTTTTGAGCGGCAAATTAGATATCATAGAATTCCGTTGTCTCTATGACGAAAAGCCCGAAATTGATGCCTTTTTACAAAAAATCATTGATGATATGAAAAAAGACCCAAACAGAAAACCTATCCCGTACACTCGCCGTTTAATCGACGGAACAGAACGTAGTTTTTCTGCTGTTGTTCCGTATCTATTGGCACCTGAAACTGACCCGAGTCTACAATATTGTCCCCCTCGATATGAATCTGTCAGACAAATGTTAACGTATGAATTTCGTCTTTGTACACATAACGTTAAAACAGCACATGGAGCGAGTATGTTTTACAACGAGGTTTACGAAATATACACCCAGATTGATCAGTCTATTCCGTTTTTTTATAAGTATAGTGATGCGTACAATTTTGCATTGGAAGTGATCCCCGAATATCTTGAAGGTGATCCGGAAGAATATATTCAGGAATATATCCTTCCTCTATTTCCTGAAACTATGAAAAAGACCGAACGAAAAAAAGCAATCAAAGCCAAAATCAAGGAAGTATTCAAAAGTGAAAAAGGATATCCCTGTTGGCCTCAATCAGCCGAATGGCCTATGGATAAAGAAGGAAAACCGTGCACATACATTGGAAAAGGAAAGAGCCAAGGAGATTTGCGACGTTTCCGTTTTCGCGATGAAACAACGGGAGAAGAAATCGTCATAGAACAATTTTACTAAGAGCCTTGTTTGCCCCACCTCGTGTGGGGCTTCGCTTTTGTGCCCACAAAAGCAGTGCTTGTCAGGAAAAGAAGACAGACTTTCGGGACGCACAAACCAAAGGCTCCCTTGTGTAAAGGGAGGCTTATCACCGCCCGACAGTACGCCCAAAAGGTGTAACACACTATACCTTGCAGAGCAAGGCGTGTGAAAAGGAGTACGAACAAATTGTCCGTACTCCTTTTGTTGTAGGGCGGGGGTTTATCTCCCGCCGTTTTCTTTGCATATATCGTTTGTTTTCGGCGGCAGTAAGCCACCGCCCTACCTGCTTTATGGAAGGTGCCCCTTGGGTATCTCTTTTATTTTTTGCCGAAAGGGACTCGAACCCTGAGAGGGCAAAATATCATATCGGTTGTATTTTAAATAGCAACAAGCGAGTTTTTTACATTTTTTCGCCATTTTTCCTTTCCCTTTTAAATATTTTTAAATTATTTTTCAAAAAAACTTTACTATATTCGACAAATATGTTATAATGCAATTAACACTTTAAAGTAAAGGATGTTAGTTATGGTTGGTACTTTTTGGGCATTCGTGCCTGCGATCGTTGCCATAGTTTTGGCTCTTGTGTCGAAACAGGTTTACGTTTCGCTTTTCGTCGGTATTCTCACCGGCGCTCTTATGTACACGGGCGGTAATCCGTTACAGGCTCTCGGTACTCTTTATACCGCTATGAGCAATGCGGTAGGCGGCAACGCTCCCATCCTCGTATTCCTCGTGGTTCTCGGAATCTTCGTTATTCTCATGCAGAAGTCGGGCGGCTCGAGAGCATACGGTGAATGGGCGCAGAGAAAAATAAGCTCCAAGAGCGGTGCTTTGGCTGCAACCGCAGGTCTTGGCTGTCTTATCTTCGTTGACGACTATTTCAACTGTCTTACCGTCGGCTCGGTAATGCGTCCCGTTACCGACAAATTCAAGGTTTCTCACTCAAAGCTCGCATGGATAATCGACTCCACCGCAGCTCCCATCTGCATTATTGCTCCCATTTCCTCTTGGGCGGCAGCAGTTTCGGGTCAGCTCGAGGGTAACGGCTTTACCGTATTTATCCAGACAATTCCCTTCAACGTTTATGCAATTCTCACTATTATAATGGTATTTGCATTCTGCGCACTCAAGATCGACTTCGGAAAGATGAAGAAAAACGAGATCGTTGCCGAATCCACCGGCGATCTGAACGCAGGAGAGACCGACCTTCCCACAGATGAGGATTCCTCGGTTATAGCAAATCCCAACGGCAAGGTACGTCATCTCATCATTCCCGTTATTATGCTTATTGCTTGCTGTGTAGGCGGTATGATCTACTCCGGCTTCTTCTACGATTGGGAGACTTACACCTACGGCACCACCGTTCAGTCGGCTAACGTTATCGAAGCATTTGCAAACTGTGATGCAGGCACCTCACTTGCTATCGGCTCCACCATCGCGCTTATACTTGCTATCGTTTATTATATGACCACCAAGACGATAAGCTTTAAAGAGATCACAGAAAGCTTCACCCAGGGCTTCAAGACCATGGTCCCCGCTATTCTCATTCTCACCTTTGCATGGACCATTTCCTCGATCATGGGTGCAAAGGGCGGTTATCTTGACGCAAAAGCATTCGTTGAAGCAAATATGGCTGCGATACCCGCAACCGTTACGGCATTCTTCCCCGCCATCTTCTTCATTCTTGCTTGCGGAATAGCTTTTGCAACCGGTACCTCGTGGGGCACCTTCGGCGTTCTTGTTCCCGTTGCAGTTGCAATTCTCGGCGGAAGCGGAACCTCCGTTTTGCTCACCGTTTCGGCAACGCTTGGCGGCGCAGTATTCGGCGACCACGTTTCTCCCATCTCCGATACCACTATTCTTTCCTCTACCGGCGGAAACTGCAACCATCTTGACCACGTCAAGACACAGTTCCCCTACGCTGCAACCATTGCGGGAATCGCTTTCGTTTCCTACATCGTTGCGGGCTTTATGACCGCATTCGGCTCGTTGGTAACCTGCCTCGTTATGTGGGCGGTTGCTCTTGCGATATTTGCGGCTATCGTAATAATCCTCAAAGCAAAAAAGAGCAAATAAACAGCTGATCAAAAGTTTACCCCGACGGTTTATGGACCGTCGGGGTTTTGTTTTTAATATTCCTTTTTGTTTAAATCGGGGAGCGGAGTTGCGTTTTCGGGGAGTCCCCACGAATAGTGTGCCGCCATACAGATACCGCCCGCATACATCGATACCGGAAACGGGTACCACATAGAGGTTATAACGCCCGTTGCGCCTGCCTCTGCCGCCCTTTCGCAACAGACCTTTATATTTGACAAAAACCTCGGCTGATTTGTAAATCCGAGATAATTATCGGTATTTCCCATTGCGGTAGGCATCAAAATAACCTTAAAGCCCTTTTCCTGATAATATTCAAGATAGGGGAACGCTTTTACGTATTTCGGGAATTTATCGCCGAGATATTTTCCGTAAAGCTCCATAAACTCCGTGCCCAGTGATTCTTCAACGTTTTCTACGCCCGGTCCGAATAATTTTCCCCATACCTCGAGGACTCTTCGGGTGACGTCCTCGATCTCGTCGGTCCATTCGGTTTCCCAGCGCTTATCGTAGGTGAATGTGGGAGAATTGCCGTATCTTGCGACAACGAAGGGGAGATAGGGCTCGGTTGCCCAGTAATCCCAGTAAACTATGATCGCGCGGCGATCAAGCTCCTCTATTGCTTCGGGATAGGTGCATATCATATCGTCTGCCAAAAGAGGAGTTAATCCCTTGCTGCATACGTAGTCTATTACCTTATTCATAAACTGTGTAAACAATCTGCCCTTGCCGTGTTTTTTTACGTATTCAGCGCATTTCGGGCATTTACCGAGGTCGCGCGTTTCATCGCCTCCTACGAGAATATATTTTGAATTCGGATGAAATTCCAAAATATTATCAATAAGATCTGCCGCAAAGCGCATTGCGTCCTCGTGTAAGGGGCATATCTGCTCAATGGTGTCGGGAAGCTCGCGAATATATTCACAAGAGCTGTCCTTCAATATATATCCCATATGTCCGAGCACCTGAACCATTGGAATAACCTCTAAGCCGTAGCTTTCCGCGGTGGATACTATAAGCCTTATCTCCTCCTCCGTGTGAACGAAGGGAGAAGAAACGTTCGGATGGCTTCTGAAGGGAAATTTGTTTCCGTATTCGATCAGAACGGTGTTTATCTTTGCCTCGGCTATCCATCTTATGAGCATCAATATCTCGTCCGTTTTGGCGTGCTTGAGTGCGCCGATATAAAGCGAAAAGCCGCGCATATTAAGCAAGGGCTCGTCCTCTATCCTGCCCTTGGGGAAAATCAGGTAGCGGTTCATTTCCATCATTGTGTAAAGCGCGTAACGAAGAGCCGCTTTGCTTCCGCCCGTGACCTTTATTTCAGTATCGTCGATATCCACCGTATAGGCTTCTTCGTTCATTTTTGAAACCGAAAGAAAAATTTTCTTGCCGACTGGCTCCTTGCTGAGCTTAAGCTCCTCTGTGAAAAGGTCTGAAACGGCTTTGAGCTCTTCAGGAGCAACAACACACCAGTCTTTACCAAGCTGCACCGAATTTACGTCAAGCAAAGCGGGGCTTTTTGTGTGAAGCAGCTCCAATCGCTTCGGTGCGGGAACGTTATAAAACCTTTGCGGCGCAAGCGATGCATAGTCTATTGATTTCATATTTTTACCTCACTTTACGGCTTTGAAATGAGTATAGCAAATTTCAAAAGTCCTGTCAACCATTTTGCATAATTTAATTTTTCAAATTTCCGCACAGTATTTTTTCGTTTCCCCACTTGATACATTTATATATTTGTGATAAAATATATAAGTTAATTTCGTTTGTTAGCGAGGTCTTTTTATGGCAGATAAAATAAAGGTTGCGGTTTTAGGCTACGGAAATCTCGGAAAGGGCGTTGAGCTTGCTTTACGCCAGAATCCCGATATGGAGCTTTTGGCTTTTTTCACAAGGCGCGCTCCCGAAAGTCTTAAAACTCTTTCAAAGGACGTGCCCGTTTATCACGTTTCGGAGGCAGTTTCAAAAAAGGACTGCATCGACGTTTTGATAATCTGCGGCGGAAGCGCCACCGATCTTCCCGTTCAGAGTCCCGAATACGCAAAATATTTTAATATTGTCGATAGCTTCGACACCCACGCAAAAATACCCGAGCATTTTGCAAATTGCGATAAAAGCGCAAAGGAAAGCGGTAAGATCGCTCTTATTTCGGCAGGCTGGGATCCCGGAATGTTCAGCATTATGCGTCTTTACGGCGGTGCCGTGCTCCCCGACGGAAAGGATTACACCTTCTGGGGCAAGGGCGTAAGTCAGGGACATTCCGACGCCATTCGCAGAATCGACGGCGTTATTGATGCAAAGCAGTACACCATTCCCGTAGAGTCGGCTCTCGAAAGGGTAAGAAGCGGTGAAAATCCCGAGCTCACAACAAGAGAAAAGCATCTTCGCGAATGCTTCGTGGTTGCCGCCGACGGTGCCGACAAGGCAAAGATAGAAAACGAAATAGTTACCATGCCAAACTATTTTGCCGATTACGATACCACTGTCCATTTCATCACCAAGGAGGAGATGGAGCGCGATCACAGCGGAATTCCGCACGGCGGCTTCGTTATAAGAAGCGGAGTTACCGGCGAAAAGAAAGATACCCTTCATACCGTTGAATATTCCTTAAGGCTTGGCTCAAATCCCGAATTCACCGCAAGCGTGCTTGTTGCCGCCGCCAGAGCGGTTTACCGTCTTAACAAGGAAGGCCTGTGCGGTGCAAAGACGATTTTGGATCTTCCTCCCGCTTATCTCTCGGCAAAATCGGGAGAAGAGCTCAGGAAAGAGCTTTTATAATGAAAATAAGCTCCGTTTTTTAAGCGGAGCTTTTCTTTTTTTCGTTTTTTCCTTGCTTTTTCTTTAAAAATATGAGATAATATTTTAACTATATTTCACAGGAGTTTACATCATGGCAACAAAACGCAGTTCTTTCACGGGAAAGATCGGATTTGTTCTCGCCGCGGCAGGCTCTGCCGTAGGCTTGGGAAATATCTGGAGATTTCCTTATCTTGCCGCAAAATACGGCGGCGGTATCTTTTTGCTCGTATATCTTCTTCTCGCGCTCACCTTCGGCTTTGCTCTTATGGTTGCCGAAACCGCTATAGGAAGAAAAACAGGGCTCAGTGCAATAGGTGCTTTTTCGGCGCTCGATAAGCGTTTTTCGTTTTTGGGCTACATAGTAGCGCTTGTCCCCGCAATAATCCTTCCCTACTATTCGGTTATCGGCGGTTGGGTTATGAAATACCTCTTCGGGTTTGTTTCGGGCAATGCCTCGGGTATGGCTGAGGACGGTTATTTCAACAGCTATATCGGAAGCACCGTGGAGCCTATCGGCTGGTTTTTCCTTTTTATTGCTCTTACCGCACTCGTCGTTTTGCTCGGCGTTGAAAAGGGCATTGAAAAGGTAAGCAAGTTTATGATGCCCGTGCTTGTTGTGCTTATTATTGCCATTTCGGGATATACGATTTTCACCATGGACGGTGCCGTTGACGGCGTTATTTACTTTATTAAGCCCGATTTCTCCCATTTCTCCGCAATGACGGTAGTTGCCGCACTCGGTCAGCTCTTCTATTCCATGTCGCTTGCAATGGGTATTATGATAACCTTCGGTTCCTATATGAAGAAGGAAATAAGCATTACCAAATCGGCGGTTCAGGTGGGCGTTTTCGATTCGGGCGTTGCTTTCCTTGCAGGTCTTATGATCATACCCGCGGTTTTTGCATTCTCGGGCGGCGATCCTTCTGCGCTTCAGCAGGGCCCCGGTCTTATGTTCGTAACGTTACCCAAAATCTTCAATTCCATGCCCGGCGGAAATATTCTCGGCGTTGTATTTTTCGTAATGGTTTTCTTTGCGGCAATCACCTCCTCGATCTCCCTTATGGAAACGGTGGTTTCGATATTCCACGATAAATTCAAGCTTAACAGAAAGCTTTGCTGCCTTATCGTTTTGGGAATTTCGCTTTTACTCGGTATTCCCTCTTCATTGGGATACAGCGCATGGGGCAGCTTCAAGATACTCGGAATGCATATCCTCGATTTCTTCGATTTTGCAAGCAATAATCTTCTTATGCCTCTTATCGCTCTCGTTACCAGCATCTTCGTCGGCTTCGTTATCAAGCCCAAGGTCGTTATCGACGAGGTTGAGATAAGCGGCGAATTCAAGGTTAAAAAATTCTTCTCCTTTATTATTAAATACGTTGCACCCGTCTTTATCGTTTTGATACTCGTTTCTTCGGTATTAAATGCATTCGGAGTTATTAAAATTTAACACTATATTCGGATAAGCGCTCGTTTGAGCGCTTATTTTTTTGTATTCCTTTTGAAGGAGCTTAAGCTAAGATCGGAAATGATAAATATTTATAAGGATCTGCTTAAAATCAAGGATACGCGCATAACCGCCCTTCTTTGGTTTGTGGGCATTCTGGCCGCCGCAGTTATTGCAATGGCGATTATTGCGATCATATTGTAAAGAATACAAAAGACCCCCTCGCGGAGTGCGAGGGGGTCTTTTGTTTAGTTGTTATTTTTCTTCAAGCTTCTTTAAAGCTTCCATATCGACGTTTTCTTCGTTTGATTTTGTGTGCGTTGCATTTTTGATGAGTCTTACGTCCTTTACAGTGTAATCCTTCGGTGCGGAATCGGGAAGCTCGCTTTTGAGCTTGACCTTGAGCTTTCCGCGAAGAAGATTCACGTCGGACACCACGCCCTCACCGTCGGGCGTTCTTACTATTGCGCCGACGCGGGGAGTTTTCTTTATAAGCTCCTCATAAGCCTCCTGCTCATATTTAAGACAGCACATAAGTCTGCCGCAGGCGCCCGATATTTTGGTGGGATTTAAGGAAAGCCCCTGTTCCTTTGCCATTTTTATCGATACGGGCTGAAAATCGCTCAAAAATCTTGAGCAACAATAGGGCTGACCGCATATTCCGAGGCCGCCGAGCAGCTTGCTCTCATCTCTTACGCCTATCTGGCGAAGCTCGATTCTGGTGCGGAAGGCCGCCGCAAGATCCTTTACAAGTTCGCGGAAGTCAACACGTCCGTCGGCGGTGAAATAGAAGAGTATTTTACTGCCGTCGAAGGTATATTCAACGTCAACGAGCTTCATTTCAAGGCCGTGCTTTGCAATTTTGTTTTCGCATATCGTAAAGGCTTCCTTCTCGCGCTGACGGTTTGCCTCGTTATTCTGCTTATCCTTTTCGGTGGCAATTCTTAACACCTGCTTAAGCGGAGCAACTATGGTGGACTCATCGACCTCGCGGTTTCCGAAGGCAACGTAGCCGAATTCAACGCCCCTTGCCGTTTCGACTATTACGTTATAGCCCTTTTCTATTTTAAGCTTTCCCGGGCTGAAATAATATACCTTGCCCGATTTTTTAAAGGAAACTCCTATAACCTCAACCATTGAAACATTCCCAACCTTTTATAAATAAATTTGCCGCAAGAACGCCCGCATTGCAGTTTTGCTCGCAAGCGTATGCCGTTTCGTCGGCAATCTGTATTAGCTTTACAAGTCCTTCCGCCGAAAGCACGGCGGAGGCTTTTTTTATTAACTCCTCATCGGAGAAAAATTCTGCGCTTTTAATATTACCCGTGGTCTTATATGCCAAAAGATCTCTTGCCGCACCGACAAGCTCCTTTGATGCCTTTGCTATTTTTTCTCTTTTATCGAGCTTTTGTGAGAAAAACTTTTCATAAGCGGCAAACGGACTTTTTGAAACGAAGCTCCGAAGAAGCTCCGAAACAACTGTTTCATCGTTTTCCGTTTCCAAAAGTGAAAGAGCTTTTCCTATGCCGCCCTCCGAAAGACGGGCCGCCCTTTCTGCCCTTACGGGATCACTACCCATTGAAATAAGATAGCTTTCTATTTCTTTTTTGGGGATAACGTCGGAATTTATTACAAACGATCTTGACAAAACGGTTTTGAGTATCTGATTTTTATTTTCCGCAAAGAGCACGAAAACCGTTTTCTCCGGAGGCTCCTCCAAAACGAGAAGCAGCGCGTTTTGCGACTGCGGATTTAATTTATCCGCCTCGTTTATTATAAGGAATTTATATCTGCCCTCAATGGGTGAAATATATGCCTCTTTTATGAAGGCTCGCACGTCGTCTACGCTTACGTTTTTTCTTCCTTCTCCCGGAACAAGGGTTACCGTGTCGGGGTGGATATTTTTCGAGATGAGGCGGCAGGCGCGGCAGTTACCGCAGCCGCTATTATCCTCGCAAAGCATCGATGCCATTAAATGAGCTGCAAGTGTATGCCTGCCCGATCCGCTTTTTCCCAAAAATAAAAATGCATTACCGAAGCTCTTGCCCGATGCAAAAGCCTTTATTAGCTCTAAATTACTTTTATTTCCGATAATGCCTTTTTCGGTCAAATCTTTTCAAACCTTTCAACGTTCATTACGAATACGGTTGCGCCGCCAACCATTATCTCGCTCGAAATGGGAGCGACGAAGGCGCCGTCGGATACGTTTACGGTTTCTATCCTCTCAAAGCGCTTCTTTGAATGCTCTCTTAAAATTTCGATAAGTGCGGAAACGCGCTCGTCCTCGGTTCCTATTATAAATGTGGTGTTGCCCGACATGAGAAAACCGCCCGTGGTTGCAAGCTTGGTTGCCGAAAAGCCTCCGATTGCGAGCGCCTTCTGTACTCTGTTGCTGTCGTCATTATTCACAACTGCCATTACAAGTTTCATTGTTTTTGCCCTTTCAAATTTAATAATATATTATTATACTATATTTTCTAAAACATTACAATATTATTTTTCAGCCAAAACTGCCACCGTTGCTTCGCCGAAGGCCGAAAGCTCTGAGATCACCGTTTCGTCTATCAGCTCGCCGCAAAGCAAAAGCGGGCGCGACGGCGGATAAATATATTTATTTTCGGCGGAAATTCTGCCTGACGCCTCCGAAAGAGCGATCCTTTCGGTGGTTTCGCTTTCATAAAAGCCGAGCTTTTTTACACTTTTGGGAATATAGAACTCTTTGGGCGACGGCAAAACGGGGGTCTTGCCGTTTTTTGCAATTTTTGCTGCCGCTTTGTAAAGCCGCTTTAAATCTTTTTTCGTGTTAAACGGCGTGATTATTGCCACCGCCGACAGCTCGTCCTGCATTTCCAAAACTACTTTTTCGGAAAGCAAAGCCTCGTAAAGCTCATTGCCGCTTATTCCAAACGGAAGAGCCGAAAAGGAAAGACGGCAGGGATCGGCATTTTCAAGGTTTACCTCAAAGCCGAGCGCTTTAAGCTCATTTTTAAGCCCGACTGCTCTTTTTACGGTTTTTTCATAGGAGGTCTCGCCGCAATTTTTTATCCATTCAATGCATTTTTCCGCAGAATAAAGAAGCAGATAGGAGGGGCTGGTTGAGGAAAGACGTTTCATTATATCCTTTACCTCTGCCTTGGTAACCTCTTTTTCCATGCTCCTTCCGAGGTGCAAAAGAGCAGTGCCCGTGAGCGACGGAAGAGTTTTATGAAGTGAATCGCAGACTACGTCGGCGTATTTCAAGGGGTGGTCTTTATAAAAAAGAAAATGAGTGCCGTGTGAGTTATCAACTATCAAAAGTCTTCCGTGCTTTTTGCACACTCTTGATATTTCCGACAAATCGGTTACGGTTCCGTAGTAGTCGGGAGTGGTGATAAATACCGCGCCCGCATCGGTTTTTGTTATTGCCTCTTCTATTTCATCGGCGGTAAGAGGCTTGTAAAACGGGCCTTCCCTTTTTTGAGTAAGCCATACGGGAGTAAGTCCGAAAATGCTCATTCCGTTTACAGCGCTCGAATGGCAAAAGCGGGAGATTATTATTTTATCGGTCTTTCTTCTCGCAACTCCCATTGCCGCCATTACGCAAAGCGAGGCGCCCGAAACCGAAACGGCGGAAAATGCGCTTTCAAAAATACGCGAGATCTCGTCCTCAAGGTTTTTGATTCCGCCCGTGGAATCGTAAAGATCGTCGGTGACAGAAAGCTCGGTGAAATCGTATTTACAGGCATTTCGTGGCAAAAGAAAGGCTGCTTTATTTTTGTGACCCGGCATTGAAAAGACGGCATAGCCGCTTTTTGCGTAGTGCTTTCCCGTTTCGCTTAAGCTTTTCATTTCTCTGCCTTTTCTTTACTCTTTCTCTTTTTCGAGGCACGTGCAAGCTTCTGGAGTCTTACGTCGGTGCCGAGGAAGAGTATTGTGGTGTATTCACCCAAAAGACGGGAGGCAATTCTGTCGTGATAGCTTTCGGAAAGCTCTGCGGGAGAAAGATTGGTGCTTATTACCGTGGGTAGCTTTGAGATTATTCTGCTGTTGACTATGTTATAGATGCAGGATTCGGAAAACTGAGTTTTAAACTCTGCACCGAGGTCGTCGATTATAAGTAATTCGCAGCTTAAAAGATCGGAAAAATCATCGCCGCTGTTTTTGAATTTTGCGTTTTCCATTCGTGAGAGAATGTTCTGGCAGCTATCGTAAAGCACGTAAAAGCCGCGGTCTATTACCTCCTTTGCTATTGCGGAGGAAAGGAAGGTCTTTCCGAGGCCCGGCTGACCGGTAAGCAAGAGGTTCGGGGATCTCGTTGAAAATCCCTCTGCATAATCCTTTAAATAATCGAAGATGCGCTTCATATTTTCCTTTGCGCTTCTTCCGTATTCGGCAATAGGCTCATCGTCGTAAAAGCCGAGGTCGAAGCTTTTGAAGTTCTGTTCCTCGATTATCGATGCAAGCTTGGTTTTGGAATAGCACTCGCGGTTAAGCTCTTTTCTGAAGCAATCGCACATTTTTGTACCGATAAAGCCTTTATCCTGACATTTTTTGCATTTGAATTTTTCCTCAAGGAAATCTCCCGAGAAGCCGCCCGTTACCAAGAGCTCTATCTTCTGTGCCTGAAGCTCAACGCTTCTTTCCTTGAATTCCTTTATTGCCTTTTTCTTCGCCTTCTCGCTTTCGTTGCTCATCGCCTTGATGACCGCCGCCGAGGCAAGCGAAGCAAGCTCCGCCTCAAGTGTTTCTATCTGCGGAACCGTTGCAAATACCTTTTTTCTGTTTTCCTCAAGCTCGCGCTCTCTTAAAACACGGCGTTGCTCGTATTTTGCAAGTACTGCCTTATATGCTTCTCTGTTATACATCTTTCTTCTCCGTTAATCGAGATTTTCGGTTTCGTTTTTGAGTATTTCCCAGGAATACTCGGCGTATTTACCCGCGTCGAGCTTCGTTTGAGTCTTTTTGGAGGAATAGCTCTTTTTGGGGGTTGCGGCCGTCTTTTCATTTTCAAGATCTTTTACCGAGCTGATGCCGCGGGTGTGCCAGCTTCGCAAAACGGTATTCATATAAGACACCGAATATTTACCCGTTTTTTCAACAGTGGTCTCGTAAGCCTTTTCTATTAGCTCTTCCGAAAGAGAAAGCCCGTTTATCCAATCGTTTATAACTTCCTTTTCCTTTGCGGTGAGCGCTCGGTTTTCGGCGCCGATTATTTTCTGAACGGTATATTCGGTGCTTTTCTTGCGCTCAAGCTCGTTGATTTTGTTTTCGGCCTTTTCCACAGTATCTATTCCCGACTCGAACCATTCGATTGCGGTCTTTTCTATGTACTTAAAGCCTTTTTTGCCGTTTTCCCTGCAATGGGATATTATGAGAAGTATCAGCTCGGGGGATATTCCGTCCCACTCGTAAAGCGTCATAAGTGAATTCAGCTCGGTGGGGGAAAGCATTTTGCCGTAAAGGTCTTCAACACCGTTTATAAGGGATTTGAGCTTTCCGTCGCTTTCAACACGCTTTGCAATAACGTCGGCCGAATAATTCGGACGGCTATCCTTCGCCGAAAAGTTTATGGAATAGCGTTCGTTCTTTTTTAAGATTACTCCGTTTTTTACCCAGAATTCAATAGCCGCAAAAATATCCTCGGAGGAAACTCCGAACTTTTTTGCAAGCTCTGTGTCGGAAAGAAGCTTGCCTCCGTTACGAAGAAGATAGAGCATTACCTTTATTTCAAGCTCGGAAGCCGTGTCGAGATAAAGGTCCACCAGCTCTGACGGCACGAGGAAAAACGAATTTTCGGCTTTTTCAAAAATTATTGCCGCCATATTTTTGCCTCCTTAAAAAATGCGTGATAATTTATTATAACAATTTTTCTTCTTAATTACAATACAATTTTATAAAAAAAGCTATTTATATAATTTATTATTGAAATTTACGCAAAAAAAGCTAAAATCGGTTGACAAAATCGAATTTAAGGTTTATAATTATTCGGTACACTTTAATTGCGGTGTTTTATTGCCGTTTGGGAGGTTTTTAAATGAGATACAATCTGCAAAATCTTACCAAAAACGGCGGAAGCGATACCGTGCGTTTCGAGATAAACGGTTTTCCCGATTACGATTACGAGAGTGCAGGCTTCAAGGCCGACTTTCCGATAAGCGTTACCGCGAAATTTACCGACGCAAACGGCACGGTGCTTCTCAACGTCTCGTTTGAAACGGAGCTTACCGTCGCATGCGACAGATGTCTTTCCGATTACAAACTTACTGTAGCTTCAAGCGAGGATTACACCGTGGTATTCAAGGACGAGGAGTCGTTTGACTGCGTTTTGGCGGAAAACAACGGCGTGGAGCTTGATCCGCTCGTCTGGGAGGCAATTTGTCTTTCACTTCCCTACCAGAAGCTTTGCAAAGAGGATTGTCCCGGAATCACCCTTTGAGTGTGCAAAAAATAATAAATAATTAAACATCGCTTACCATAAAAGGAGGATTTAAAAATGGCAGTACCGAAGAGAAAGGTTTCAAAAGCAAGAAGAGATAAGAGACGTTCAAACGTTTGGAAGCTCGACACTCCCAATCTTATCGCTTGTCCTCATTGCCACGAGCTTATAAAGCCGCACACCGTTTGCAGCGCTTGCGGATTTTACGATGGCAAAGAGGTAGTAAAACACGAGGCAGAGAAAGCTACCGAAGCATAATTAAACGGAAAGAGTTGTTTTTTACAACTCTTTTTTGTTTATTTCTCATTATTGTGAGGTGAACCGTTTTGGCAAAGATAGTTTCTATCGAAAGAAAGTCGCCTGCCGCAAGGCTTATAAAAGTCGGCGACGAGCTTGTTTCGATAAACGGAAACGAAATAAAAGATATTCTTGATTATATGTATTACTCCACCGCAAGCGACCCCGTTCTGACTGTTATCCGGGAGGGCGCAGAGCTTTCGGTGACGGTTGAAAAAGAGGAGTATGATGACCTCGGTCTTGAATTTGACAGCTTCCTGATGGACTCACAGAAAAGCTGCTCGAATAAATGCATCTTCTGCTTTATCGACCAGAACCCGAAGGGTATGAGGGATACGATATACGTCAAGGACGACGATTTAAGGCTTTCCTTTATGCACGGAAACTACGTTACCCTCACCAATCTGAAGGACTGTGACATCGAAAGAATTATAAAGCTTAAAATAAGCCCTATCAACGTATCGGTCCACACCTTAAACGGCGAGCTTCGTAAAAAGATGCTCGGTAACCGCTTTGCCGACAGAATAGGCGAGCTTATGAAGCGTCTTGCCGATGCAGATATCGAGATGAAATGTCAGATAGTGCTTTGTAAAGGGATAAACGACGGCAAGGAGCTTTTATACACCTTAAACGGTCTTAAGGAGCTTTATCCCGCCGTTTCGAGCATTTCCGTTGTGCCCGTAGGACTCACAGACCACAGAGAAGGGCTTTATCCGCTTGAAGCGTTTGACAGCGCCTCAAGCCTTGAGGTCATAAACACCGTTACCGATTTCGGAGATAAATGTCTTTCGGAGCTTGGAACAAGACTCGTTTTTCCCGCAGACGAATTTTTCATAAAGGCGGGCATTCCTTGTCCCGATGCGGAATTTTACGAGGAATTTACCCAGCTTGAAAACGGTGTGGGACTTCTTTCGCTTTTTGACAGCGAGGTAACGGAAGCTCTCTCGAAGCTGAAAACAAAGCGTCAGCGTCACAGCGTTTCTGTTGCAACGGGCGTTGCCGCTTGTAAAAATATTGTTAAATCGGTTGACGAAATCGCAAAAAAGGTGCATAATTTAAGGTGTAACGTTTTTGCGATAGAAAATAATTTCTTCGGAAAGAGCGTTACCGTGAGCGGTCTTGTTACCGCCACAGATATAATAGATCAGCTCAAGGGCAAAGAGCTTGGGGAGTATCTTCTCATCCCCTCCTCGATGCTTCGCTTTGAGGGCGATATGTTTCTCGATTCACTTACTCCGAAGGACGTTGAGAAGGCGCTTGGCGTAAAGATCCGTATCGTCGGCGGAAGCGGAAGCGATTTCGTTTCTGCAATTTTGAAATAAAAAGTTTTATGGAGGTTTTTTAATGAAAAAACCCGTTATTGCAATTATAGG
>JAZQKU010000069.1:0-4300 GCA_045542315.1 Eubacteriales bacterium
GACCTCGTAGAAAATAACTGAGTGAGGTAATTAAAATGAATTTTACAGCTAAAGACGTTCAGGCATTAAGAGAGCAGACCGGCTGCGGCATGATGGACTGCAAAAAGGCTCTCACCGAGTGCAACGGCGACATGGACAAAGCAACCGATTACCTTCGTGAGAAGGGCCTTGCAGCAGCTGTTAAAAAAGCTACCAGAATCGCTGCAGAGGGCGTTATTGATTGCTATATTGAAAACGGCAAGGGCGTTATCATCGAAGTTAACGCTGAAACCGACTTCGTTGCAAAGAACGAGAAGTTCCAGAGCTTTGTAAGAAACTGCGCAGTAACCGCAGTTAAGAATCAGCCCAAGACCGTAGAAGAGCTCAAGGCTCTTCCCATCGAAGGCGATAAGGGCACCGTTGAGGACGCTCTTAAGGATAAGATCTTCACCATCGGCGAGAACATGAACATTCGTCGTTTTGAAATCGTTGAGGGTAAGGTATATTCTTACATTCACGGCGGCGGCAAGATCGGCGTTATGACCGTTCTTGATACCGAACTTGCAGACTGCGATGAGCTCGCAGCAATCGGTAAGGGCATCAGCATGCAGATCGCAGCTATGAATCCCCAGTACCTTTGCCCCGAGTGCATTCCCGCAGAAGTAGTTGAGAAGGAAAAGGAAATCATTATCGCTCAGATCAAAAACGATCCCAAGAATGCTTCCAAGCCCGACGCTATCATCGAGAAGATGGTTGGCGGCAAGCTCGTTAAGTATTACGAGGGCGTATGCCTTACTCATCAGGCATACTTCCTTGATCCCGACGGCGCTTCCGTTTCCAAGTTCCTTGAGAACGAGAGCAAGAAGCTCGGCGGCAAGATCACTGTAAAGGGTTACATTCGTTTCGAAAGAGGCGAAGGTCTCGAGAAGAGATGCGACAACTTTGCTGAAGAAATCGCAAAGATGACCGCAGGCAAATAATTAAATCAAAAAAAGTTAAAAACCTCTGCAAATGCAGAGGTTTTTTCTTGCTTTCTTCAGCTAAATATTATATAATATTTTCAAGTAATACAACGGAGTGATAAAATGAACTGGTCAGAAATTACGGTATTTACCACAAAAGAGGGAATTGACGAGGTAAGCCGCATCGTGCTTGACTGCGGAGCGGAGGGAATAGTCATCGAGGATGAAAGCGATTTTCTCGATTTTCTTGAAAACAACCGTTCGCGCTGGGATTACGTTGACGAAGAGCTGATGAATCAAAAGCACTGCGAAACCAATATAAAAACCTACGTTCCCTGCGATGAAACCGGATTTGAAATATTTAAAAAGATAGAGGCAGCTGCCGACGAGCTGAGGAAAACGGACGCAAGCTCTAAATTCGGAAAACTTCGCGTTGAAACGAGCTTGAGAGACGATTCCGAATGGAAGGATAAGTGGAAGGAATACTTCAAACCATTCTGTGCAGGTCAAAAGCTTTACATTTGTCCTGCGTGGATAGAAGCCGACGTTCCGGCAGATAGGAACGAGGTCAAGCTCGAAACAGGTCAGCTTTTCGGCACAGGACTTCACGCCACCACCCGTCTTTGCCTTGATTCCCTTGAAAAGTATATAAACGAAAGCTCGAGAGTGCTCGATCTCGGAACGGGAAGCGGCATTTTAGCCGTAGCCGCGGCAAAGCTCGGAGCTCCTTCGGTCCGCGCAATAGATATCGACGACGGAGTTTATAAAACGCTTGAAAACAATTTAAAGCTCAATAATATAGCGGCGGAAACCTTTGAGATAGTTGCGGGCGACGTGCTTTCAAACAAAAAAATAATGGTCGGCAGAAATGAAAAATACGACGTCGTCGTTGCAAATATCGTTGCCGACGTGATCATCGCACTCTCAAAAATAACGGGAGAATTCCTTGCCGATGACGGTATATTTATGGTGTCGGGCATAATTGACGAGAGGGCAAAAGAGGTTGAAAATGCGCTTATTTCCAACGGTTTTACCGTTGTAGAGCACAGAGCGCTTGACGGATGGAACGAATTTGTCTGTAAAATAAAGAAGTAACGGAGAACTGAAATATGCCGAGATTCAACGTTTTGATAAATAACGGAAAGGCAGAGGTTTCGGGCGAAGCCTACCGCCACCTTACCCGCGCTCTTCGCGTAAAGGTCGGTGATGAGATCGAGGTCACCGACGGAAGCTATAACTATACCGCCGTTATCGATTCGATCGATAAATCCGCAGCCTATCTCACTGTTTTGGAACGCCGTGAGTCAAATGAGCCAAAGGTAAGGATAACTCTCATTCAAGGCCTTCCCAAAGGTGATAAAAGCGAGCTGATAATACAAAAATGCGTTGAGCTCGGCGTTTACGAGATAGTATTTTTTGCCGCAGAGCGAAGCGTAGTCAAGCTCGATGCAAAGCAAAAGACCGCAAAGGAGGAGCGCTATTACAAAATTGCTTCATCGGCGGCAGAGCAGTCGGGAAGAGCGGCGGTGCCTTCGGTAAAAATTGCCGAAAGCCTCTCCGATGCGATCGGGGATATCGAAAAGGTATTTCTCATCTATGAAAAAGCAACCGACGGAGATACCTTGCGAAGTGTCCTTTCCGATGAAGGTATAACGGATTTTGCCTATATAATCGGCCCCGAGGGCGGAATAGGTGAGAGCGAATTAAAGCTTTGCCGTGAAAAGGAGATCCCGCAGATCACCCTCGGAAAGCGCATTTTGCGCACAGAAACCGCCGCGATAGCAGTGGCGGCTTCTGCTATGTGTTTGCTTGGTGAAATGGAATAGAAAAAAAGGTAAAAATTCTTTAAAATTATAAAAAAACAGTTTACTTATAACCCTTTTTATGATATCATATTATATATTATATTTAGATGCAAAGGTGTGAGGTGTTTGGCAAGAGTAATTTCAGTGCTTTCGGGCAAGGGCGGCGTAGGAAAAACCTTCTTTTCGGCAAACGTTTCGGCTGCGCTTTCCGACCTTGGCAGAAAAGTCCTCGTCATAGATTTCGATATAGGTCTTCGGAATCTTGACCTGGCTTTGGGAATGCAGGATTCCTCTCCATTTGACCTTGCCGACGTTTTAAACGGTACAGCCGTTTTGGAAAATGCCGTATCGGTCCATCCGCTTCATAAAAATCTTAATTTTCTTTGCGGCCCTCAGTTTTCAACTGCTTCCGAAATCAATGAAGAAGCATTCGGCGCTCTCATAGCAAGAGTGAGGGAAAGCTTCGATTTCATTATTATCGATTGCGCCGCAGGCATCGGCAGAGGCTTTTTGATGGCGTCGAAGGTTTCCGATTCGGTCATATTGATAGCAACCCCCGAAAACGCCTCGGTGCGCGACAGTGAAAGAACGAGCGCAATACTTCGCGAAAACGGAATGAATGATATCTTCCTCGTTGTAAACCGAGTCCGCCCGAAGGAGATAAAAAAAGCCGAGCTTAATAATATCGACGATATAATCGACACGGTAAACATCAGGCTTTTGGGCCTTATCCCCGAGGACGAAAAAACTGCGGTCAGAGCAAATAAGGGTGAGCTCTGCATCGACATAAAAAAAGCCAGATCCCAAGCAACGGCAATAAGAAATATTGCAAAAAGAATAACCGGTGTTGAAACGCCGCTTTACAGATTCTGGAAATAAGGAGAAACCGCCATGAATATAGCAATCATAGCAAGTGACAAAAAGAAAGAATTAATGATTCAGTTCTGCATTGCTTATTGCGGAATTTTGAGCAAGCATACCATTTGCGGCACCGGAACCACCGCAAAGCTCGTATCGGAGGCAACGGGCCTTCGCGTGCAGGCGTTTTTAAGCGGAAGCCACGGCGGAGAGGAGCAGGTTGCGGGCAGAATCGCCTATAACGAAATTGACGTTCTTCTTTATTTCCGAGATCCCTTGGTGCTTTCAAACGTAGATCCCGACCAATCCTCGCTTCTCCGTCTTTGCGATATGCACAACATTCCTGTCGCAACAAACATTGCCACTGCAGAAATAATCATTATGGCGATCGAGAGAGGCGACCTTGACTGGCGCAACTTCGTAAACCCGAAAAACAACAGATAAAAATATCCGCTCCCGAAAGGGCGCGGATTTTACGAGTAAAGGAATAATTATGGAACTTATAACTAAAGCCCCTCGCGGCACGGCGGATGTTTTACCGCCCGAATCGGAAAAATGGAATAAAGTCGTTGCAACGGTAAGAAAAACGGCCTTCGACTTCAATTTAAAAGAGGTAAAGACCCCCACCTTCGAGCATACCGAGCTTTTTGAGCGCGGCGTGGGAGGCACCACCGACGTTGTTCAAAAGGAAATGTA
>JAZQKU010000070.1:0-3038 GCA_045542315.1 Eubacteriales bacterium
ACCGCTTGGCCTCCGACTTGGTAAAGGGATCGTTATACAGGAACATTTTTGACGAGCTTTTATAGCTTCCGTCGGACATCTCCTTGTCGATTTTGTCAAAGAGCATAAAATCATCGTATTCCGCACCGGTTGCCGCCTTGAAATCGGCCTTTACCTTTGAAAGCTCCGATTCGCCGCGTGAAAGAGCGCCCACGTAAAAGAGGGATGGCAAAATGTTAAAGCAGGAGCATTCGGCGCCGTTATCGCCCCATACGGTGAAAAAGGTGTTTTCCACGCCGTTATCCTTGCACGCCTTTATTGCAACCTCGGAGGTCTTTATGCTGTAATCGTTATCGGAGGCAAATGAAGCCCAGGTCCAGAGTCCGCCCGCAAAATAAACCTCTCTTCCGAACATCTTGTTTGCCTTGATGAGGTTATCGTAACGGTTGTAATCGGTTGAATAATAATCCCAATAAACAAGGCCGACCTTTTCGGGAACAGCCGCTTTCTTTGCGATATCGGCAATATTGTCAAGATTAAACTGATTTTCCGCATTAAGCGCAAGCTTGCAGAACATATCGCTCCATATCATCGGCTCAAAGCCGTATTTACAGCATATTTCGCAGACCTTGTGAAGATGCTCGTTCAAAACGTCGAAGCGGTCCTTTATGCCGTGAAGACGCTGATATTTACCCGTGCCCACGCGATAAGCCTCGTCCATACCTATATGTATCTTTTTGGTGGTGTAGCACTCTGCAAGGGTGGATATTATATCCTCGATAAGCTTATAGGTCTTTTCCTCGCCGATGAGCATAATATCGTCGCAGTCAATAATATCACCGTAAACTTTTGTCTGGCGTAAAAGGTTTTCAACGTGAGCAAGGGTCTGAATACAAGGAATAAATTCAATGCCGTTTTCGTTGCAGAATTTATCTATATCCTTAAGCTCGTTCTTTGAATATCTGCCTCGCATATATCCGAAATAGGGCTGATTGTTTACCTCGTAGGTATCCTCCGTATAGAGCATAAGGCTGTTGTAGCCCGACGCCTTCATAAGAAGTGCAAATTCCTTTATTTTTTCAACCGTCATTACCGCGTTTCGCGAGCAATCAAGCATAATTCCGAGCATTTTATTTTCCATGATCGTTTCTCCTTTTGAATTTGTCCTATTATATCATAATCTATTTGCCTTTTCAATCGCTTTTAACAAATAATTGCCTCTATATTTTCATCGGAATATTCGATTTCCTCCGAAACGGCTACCGCAAGCGGGATTATCTCCTCAAGCGCTTCGGCATTCTTTTCCGAAATAAGCGAGGCAAGAAGCCGCTCACAAAAAAGACAAAAGGAAAGACGGCTTGCAAAGTCAAGTCTATCCTCCGCCTCGGCGGTGTGACGGTAGATAAGATACGCCAAAAATCTTTCAAGATAACAGTCCGCACTGTTTGGACGGCGGTTTGAGGAATAGCTCAAAAACAGCTTTTTGTGGTTTACATCAAGGTATTCGAGAGAATTTATTATTTCAAGCCACCGTCCGTCGGCACCCTTTTCGATTTCATAGCTTCGGTAAATTTTTTCAAGCCTTTCGGAATAGCAAAGCGTTTCATCTTTAAGTATTCCGTATATCTGAGCGCGATGCTCGCGCGCATTAAACGAAAGCCCGTATTCTTCAGCGGGCAGATCGCCGATGCGTTCAAAAAGCTGATAATCGGGTGATGAAAGCACGATTTTTGCGGCTTCGGGGCAGCAAACGCCGATTCCGACTTCAATAACGTCGGTGAAATTGTAAAACCTCGGGTGCTCACGGCAGATATCGCAAAGATAATCCTCGCCGAGATTCAAAATGATTTTGCAAAGGCCGTTTTCGTCAAGGTGCGGACATCTTTCGCCGTGGGAAAGCTTAAAATGCGGCGTTCCTTCAAGAGAAACGCTTTCGGTTATTTCCCTTTTATAGCCGTTTTGCAGATTTCTGTATTTTTCAAGTGTTTTTTCATCAACGTCTATCTCCCAGCCGACGCAACAGCTGTGGCTGCATTTATCTGCGACGCATTTGAAATTTTTATAGTAGCTCGGGGCGTAAAGCTTCATTTTTATTACCTTTACAGTTGAATTTTAGAGTATTATAGCACAAATACACGTCAAGGGCAAGGGGAAAACAAAAAAGATTTTCGCTTAAGCGAAAAGCTTTTTACTCTACAATATTTTTATATTCCTCATAGGGCAACAATTCCGCACCAAGGTTTTTTATCATAAACTCGTTTATCTTGAACGGGACATTGCTTTTTGAACCAAATAAAGTATTTTTCGTTAATTTTATATAGGATCCGCCGTCAAATTCTTTTATGTGAACAGTATAAGAGATATTGGCAGGATTTCCGTATTCGTGAAAACTGATTGTCATCGTTTTTACATCGAAAACGTGACCCAAGACATCAAAGGCATTGTCAACTTTCAACAATCCGATTATTTCTTGCTTTGCGTATTTCACCTTAAACAAGTAATTTCGCCAATAAGAGTCTTTATTCATTACGTTATTTGATATTTTTTTATCTTTAAATACAGGCGTTAGTATAAAGGCCAAAACGCCAACGAAAAAGGCTATAAACAATAATACAAATAAAACCCATTCCATACAAAAACCGCCTTTTTTGTTTCATTATAGCATAAATCGAAGTAAAAGTCAATGAAATCGTGCTGCGCACGATGAAATCCGAGCAAGCTCGGATGAAATCTTCGGCGTGTCGCCTCAGATGAAATTAAATCCGTCCCTTCAATCCCCGCGAAGCGGGATTTCATCACGAAGTGATTTCATCCACCGAAGGTGGATTTCTTCCGCCAACGGCGGATTTAACTGAAAAAAGCCAAGTCTTACGACTTGGCTTTTTTCTTGCCACAACCTTTCAAAATACATCCGTACCACAAGTTTTTTCGAAATCGATTCATGTTTTTCGGTCGGTGGGTAGACTGATTCCTTGGCGATGATAGGAGTTGCACCCCGCCGCTATCTTACGGGGTGCTACTCCATGCTTGCAAACGAATCTATGTAATTACCACTCTCG
>JAZQKU010000071.1:0-10937 GCA_045542315.1 Eubacteriales bacterium
TGTATCGAAAACGAAATTCTTATGTTTTTAAGAAAAAACGCCTCGCACAAATCCGACGTTTCTATAGACGAGCCGTTAAACACCGATTTCGACGGCAACGAGCTGTTGCTTGCAGACGTCTTGCAAAGCGATGACGGTGACCTCGGTAAAAGCCTTGAGAGCGAGCTTGAATCTGAGCTTCTTCGCAAGGCTCTTTCCTCTCTTTCCGCAAGAGAACGTCAGATAATGGAGCTGCGTTTTGGATTTTTAGGCAAGGAATACACCCAAAAAGAAGTAGCGGATATGCTTGATATCTCACAATCTTACATTTCACGGCTCGAAAAAAAGATCTTTGCAAAGCTTAAAAAGGAGCTTATGAGAATTTCCTGATTTTTCCCGTTTTAAACCGTTGCCCTTCGGTAATAATCTTCTAAAAGATTATTTCGGAGGGTATTTTTTTGTATAACAAGGTTCTTCTTACGGGAGTAAATACATCTAAACTTACGGTTTTATCGGAAAAGGAAAAGCGCGAATTGCTTTTGAAAATAAAAAACGGCGACAAAGCGGCACGCGACAAATTTATAAACGGAAATCTGAAGCTTGTGTTAAGCGTTATTCAGAAATTTTCAACTAAGGACAGATCCGCCGACGATCTGTTTCAGGTCGGCTGCATAGGGCTGATAAAATCGGTTGATAACTTTGACGTTTCGCTTGACGTGAGATTTTCCACCTACGCAGTTCCGATGATAATAGGAGAAATACGCAGGTATCTGCGAGATAACAACGTAATAAGAGTATCCCGTTCCGTGCGCGATCTTGCTTATAAAGCGCTGTCCGCAAAGGAATGCTTTATTAAGGAAAAGGGCAAGGAGCCGACTGTTTCGGAGCTTGCAAAGCTTGTCGGTGCATCAACGGAGGAGGTAACCGAAGCACTCGACGCTATTGCCGACCCCATATCGCTCCACGAGCCCATTGCCTCAAACAGCGAGGAAAATCTGTGCGTTATGGACGCTATCAGGGACGAAAGCTCAACCGACAGCAACTGGATAGAGGAGTTAACTCTTAAAGAAACCATTAAAAAGCTTTCCGAAAGAGAAAAGAAAATAATTGCGCTCCGTTTTTTCGTGGGCAGAACGCAAACAGAGGTTGCAAATGAAATAGGAATTTCGCAGGCTCAGGTGTCAAGGCTTGAAAAAGGAGCGCTCAACAAAATCAAAAAGGAGCTTTAAAAAATCAAAACCCGATGCTTTCGCATCGGGTTTTTCCGTTAAATTTTTCCGTTTTTTGCTCTTGAAAGCCATACCTCCGCAATATCCATTGCGGCGTAGAAGTTATTTTTCTCCGACTTTTTAACTATTCTGTCGGTCAGCTTAATATCGGGGTCGGTAAGCTGGAGCATAACGGTTACCTTCTTGGCAAGGGTTATATCTTTACACTTCGTTTTATCGGTTACCTGAAGCATAATGATATATTTATCGGTGGGATTTCCGTAATAAACGGTATCTCCGCAACGCGCCAAGGGCATACCTTTGTAGGTAAGTAATTCTTTGGTTTCTTCCATAATATTTTATCCTTTCAAAGAGAAATATCAATGTGTATGAATATATTATATCACACTTTTTACGATTCGGCAATATAATCCGCAAACATTTTATTGATATATTCGTCCATTCCCATCAAAGCACCGTCAAGCTTGTTATCGTATTCGGTTCTGTCGGTATTTTCCTCGGTGCTGTCGCAGACCGATTTGAAAAGGAAGCAATCCTTTTTATACTTTCTTGAAACGAAGGCAACAGAATAACCCTCCATATCCACAAGCACGCCGTCGGGCACGTCGCTTTCGGCACCGACGAATTCATCGGATGTGTAAAGCTCGCCTACGGGAATGGTCTTATCGCAGCTTAACTCGATAAAAGGCACGTCGTCGGGATATGCGTATCTCGGATATCCGAGTAATCTGCAGTCAACGTCGCGCTTATAGGCCTTTGAAACGGAAAACAGTACTCCGTGGTAATTTGCTTTTCCCGTATATCCGCAAACACCGTAATTTACAAGACAGTCAACTCCGTATTTTTCAATGAGATACTGCGAGGCTATTGCGGCGTTCAGGGTGCCGTAGCCGCAACCGATAAGATACAGATTTTTACATCTGTAAATTTCAAAGGGCTCGCTTTCTGTTTTTTCAAAGGCAATCGCCGAAAGAAGCGACTCCGATTCGCTTGCCATCGCAACAACGATGCCGACGCGCTTATATTTCTTTAGATCCATATTTTTTCTCCTTTAATCAAAAAGTCCGGTTGAAAGATATTTTTCTCCGCCGTCGGGAAGTATTGCAAGATAAGGAAGGGATTCCTCTTCTCTTTGCATCTTTACAGCGGCGACCAACGCCGCACCGGACGAGATTCCGCAAAGTATTCCTTCTGTTTTAACAAGAACTTTTACTGCTTCCCTTGCCTCTTCGGCAGTTACGGTTAAAACTCTGTCAACAACCGAGCTGTTGTAATTTTCGGGAATAAAGTTTGCTCCGATGCCCTGAAGTGCGTGCGGTCCCGCCGTCCCGCTCGTGATAAGCGGACTGTCGCTCGGTTCGACACCGATAACCTTTATATCGGGATAGCTCTCCTTAAGCCTTTTACCGGTGCCGCAAAGGGTCCCTCCCGTGCCGATTCCCGCAACAATTCCCGCGATTTTCCCTTCGGTATCGCGAATTATCTCCATTGCGGTAGTTTCCTCATGTGCCCACGGATTTGCGTGATTTTCAAATTGGGACGGAATAAATGAGTTTTCAAATTCCCTTGAAAGCTCCTTTGCCTTTTGAACGGCGCCCTGCATTCCGTTTTCTGCGGGAGTTAAAACAAGCTCGGCCCCGTATGCTTTAAGTAAATCACAACGCTCCTTGCTCATTGAAGAAGGCATGGTAAGTATAAGACGGTAGCCCTTGACTGCCGCTGTCATCGCAAGGCCGATGCCTGTATTTCCGCTTGTTGGTTCTATTATAACGCTTCCCTTTTTGAGCAAGCCTTTTTCTTCGGCATCTGATATCATTGCAAGACCGACTCTGTCTTTAACACTTCCCGCGGGATTAAATCGCTCGGCTTTAACAAGAATCGGGACGGTAACCCTGTAGTACCTTGAAAAATTTTCAATTCTGATGATCGGCGTATTTCCTATAAGTTCCGTTATATTTCCGTATATCTTCATTAGTTTTCTCCCATGGCGTTTTCAGCCGATTTCAAAAGTAGCTTTTCGCTGATTACGTGCTTTAACTCATCGTGCCAGTCAAGCGGCTTATATCCCGTAAGCTTTACGAATTTTTCGATTGAAAGCCTGAAATTATCGGGGTAATTCTTCGTGCTTTTAAAATTGCCTTCTTCGTCGGCGTAGGTGTGGACCTCTGCGTCGTAATGCCTGAACACCTCGTTTGCAAATTCGAACCACGAGGCGTGCCCTACCGATGCAATATTATAAACGCCGTACTCTGCGGTATCCAAAAGCTTGTCTGCCATATTTGCAACGGTATCTGCCGATATGAAGCTTCCTTTTTTAACGTCGGATATCTTAACCGTTCCTTTGGCAGTAACTAGCCCCTCAAAAGCCTTGAGCATTCCGTTTTCCGAATCAAACTGCTCTCCGAGACGTAAAATATAGCTTTTTCCGTTAAGAGAAGCGAGCTTTTCAGCCTCTGATAAGGTTTTTCCGAAAACCGTTTCGGGATTGATCTCGGTTTCTTCGGTAATTAATCCGTCAGCCTTCCCGTAAACCTTATAGCTTGAAAAGAGCATACACGCCGCGCCGACAGACGCTGCCGCAACCGAAGCAAGTCCCGCCGCGTATGCGTTTACTTTGAATGCCTTTTCACTATCCTTTTCGCACTCCGCCTCGTCTGTGACGGTGGGAAAGAAAAGAACGGCATCGGGCTTTAAAACCTCAATTTCCGAAAAGACATCTTCCTTTGAAGTTAAGTCCATATATTCAAGCGACGGAGCAAAAACCTCGTATTTTAAATTGAAATGCTTTGCCACCGTTTTTCCGATGTGGCCGGTTGCTCCCAAAATCAAAAGCTTCATAATCTACCTCTTAAAAGTTATTATAATAATTATACATTTTTTTGGTTTTATGTCAATAGATTTGAAATCAAAGATTGATTTTCCTTAATCGGAGTGTTATAATATTTCAGATAAAACCAAAGGGTGACCGTAAATGGATTTCAAAAAGCTCTCGTCAGACGATCTTTCTTTAATACGCGGTTATTTTGAATCGGCAAACCTGCGCTCCTGCGACTATTCTGTCGGCGGAGTGTTTTTATGGCGCGATTTCTTCAACACACACTACTCCGTTTTCAATAATACCCTCGTTTTCCGATACAACTATTTCGGCGGCATAGAAGCATATTCGGCGCCGATAGGAGAAGATCCGCGCGGGGCTTATTTAAAAATTGCGGAATACGAGAAAAATGCAATCAACTTCTGCGGCGCACCGATCTCCGAAAGAGAAATTATAAAGAGCACCTTTGAAGGCTGTGAGGTAACCGTCACCCCAACAAGAGACTGGTACGATTATCTTTATGACCCGAAGGATTTTATTACATTCCAAGGAAAAAAATTTTCGGCAAAGAGAAATCATATAAACAAATTCCGTTCACTTTACTCCGATTGGCAGGTAAATGAAATAACCGTTTCCGATACCGATGCATTAAAGCAGTTTTGCAACGAGCTTCCGGAGAACGAGGAGAGCGCTCTTGCGAGTGCCGAAAAGCATGCACTCGACGAATGCTTCAACAATTACGCCGTTTATAATTTCAAGGGAGTTATGCTTACGGTAAACGGAAAAATCGCCGCCTTTTCTATAGGTGACGTTATAGGCGATACGCTTTTCGTTCACTTTGAAAAGGCTGACACGAAAATACACGGGAGTTACCCTGTAATCGCAAATGAATTTGCCCGAATCTTTGCTACCGATGTTTCTTACATAAACCGTGAGGAGGATATGGGTATCGAAGGACTCAGGAAATCGAAGCTTTCATATTATCCCGTGGCGTTTTCGGAAAAAGCCGACATTAAGGTAAAGCTGAAATAAAAATCCGCTCTTTCGAGCGGATTTTATTATGCTAAAACTACCTTTACGTTTTTCGCCTTGATCTTTTTGATCTCAGCATCGTTTGCCTTGGTGTCGGTTATAAGCATATCTACCTTTTCAATGTCACCCATATTGATAAATCTCGTTACGCCTACCTTGGTGTGGTCGGCAACAACGATAACGCTTTTACTCTTATTGATTATAGCACGGTTGATGTCGGTTTCATAGGGCTGATCGTTGGTAATTCCCGTGTCGGCGTTTATACCGTCAACCGCAAGGAAGAGCTTATCGATATTATAATCGTTTAACTGACGGATTGCCTGAATTCCGTAGGTTGCACCGGTATCGGGGTTGAAGTTTCCGCCGATAACAACAGTCTTTACATTAGGATATTTTTTAAGCTCGTATGCAATATAAATTGAGTTTGTTACGGCAATTACGTTAAGCTGTGAGGGAAGATATTTTGCTATCTGGAGAGTTGTGGTGCCGGTGTAAAGCATTACAGACTCATTGGGATTGATTATGGAAGCAGCATATTTGCCTATTTTTTCCTTTTCGTCTATCTGCTTAACGGAATGTGCATCAAATGCTGAAGAAAGACGCTCGTCTCTCAAAACAGCCTTTCCGAAAAGTCTTTTGATTACGCCCTTTCTTTCAAGAAAGATAAGGTCGTTTCTTACCGTAACGCTGGAAACTCCGAATTTTTGCTTGATAACGTTGACCTCGATTTCACCGTTTTCGCGGATCATCTCTTCAATTATATCTCTGCGCTCTGCCGTAGTCATTTCATTCACCTTTAAAATATCTTATTTTTTTCTTTATTCATAATTATATTTTACATCATTTTAAACTAAAAGTCAATACCGTTTCACTTTTCTTTTGTTTTTTTGATTTCAAAATATGTTCACTTTTGCAGGCAAAATAACATCGGAAAAAATATTTTTATTTTTTTTGAAAAAACTCTTGACAAACGGGCGTTTTGCCGTTATAATATTAGGGCACTTTGAAAGTGCACTGAATAATTTGCGAAGATGGCGGAACTGGCAGACGCGCTACTTTGAGGGGGTAGTGAAGGTTTCTTCGTGAGGGTTCAAGTCCCTTTCTTCGCACCAAATCCCGTTGACAAAAGTCAACGGGATTTATTTTTTTATTTAAAAATCCCCCAGCCGGATTTTCCGTTCGGGGATTTTCTTATTTAAATATTTCTTCGGCGTATCTTACCGTTTCCATTGCATCGGCACAGTATTTGTCGGCGCCTATCTTTTTGGCATATTCCTCCGTCAGGACCGCCCCGCCTACAACTACTTTGCACCACGGCGCTTTTTCTCGCAAGAGCTTTATCGTTTCCTCCATTGCCGGAACCGTTGTGGTCATAAGCGCACTCAATCCAACAATCCTTGCATTTTCGTCAATTACAGCTTCAACGATTTTTTCGGGCGGCACGTCCTTGCCCAAATCAACTACGTCAAACCCGTAATTTTCCAAAAGCAATTTAACGATATTTTTCCCGATATCGTGAATATCCCCTTCCACCGTTGCGATCACGAAGGTCTTTTTTTCGTCGGAAGCTTCATTTGCTCCGACCGAGGCCTTTATTACCTCGAATGCAGCCTTTGCCGCGTCGGCGCTCATTAAGAGCTCGGGAAGATAGACTTTTTTATTTTCAAAATTATTGCCTACCGTGTTAAGTGCGGGAATGATCTCGTTGTTAACAACATCTAACGCCTTTGTTGTTTCAAGAAGTTTTTTTGTTAAAGCAACCGATTTATCCTTTAACCCTTTTGAAATTGCATTTTGCAATTCTGTGGCAT
This sequence comes from Eubacteriales bacterium, assembly GCA_045542315.1. Taxonomy (GTDB): domain Bacteria; phylum Bacillota; class Clostridia; order Oscillospirales; family RGIG5299; genus RGIG5299. Next base: position 6,867 of record JAZQKU010000071.1, read on the forward strand.
TTTCATCATTATTTCGTTGCAAAACACTGTTATTTGAGCTCAATTCCATTGTAAAGCTTTCAGCCTTTGCAATATATTCGCTGCAATTTTCATCAAGCCCCTTAAGAGCCTTGAAGGAATAATAGCACTTCATCATATCAGGAGAATAAGGATTCAAAATAGCTGCGGAAAGACCGCTTTCAAGGGCTAACGCAAAGAATATGCCGTTGATCGCATCGCGATTTGGAAGCCCGAACGAAACGTTTGAAACGCCGAGCGAGGTGTGGCAACCAAGCTCTTCCTTTATTCTTCTCATTGCTTCAAGCGTGGTTTTTGCAGCATTGTTATCTGCACTTACAGTCATAGCAAGGCTATCAAACACGAGGTTTTTCTTACCTATTCCGTATTCTCTTGCGGCGGCTATTATTCTTTTTGCTATTTCTACCCTTTCCTCTGCCGTTGCGGGAATCCCGTTTTCATCAAGAGTAAGCGCAACAATTACGCCGCCGTATTTTTTTGCCAGAGGGAAAATTGCCTCAATGCTTTCCTTTTTGCCGTTTACCGAGTTTATCATCGCCTTACCGTTATAACGGCGAAGCGCTGCCTCCATTGCGCAAACGTCAGAGGTGTCTATTTGAAGCGGAAGGGTCGAAACAGACTGAAGCTCCGTGACCGCAGACGTAAGCATTTCCTTTTCATCTATTCCCGGCATTCCTACGTTTACGTCTAGAATATCCGCGCCCTTCTCTGCCTGTCCGAGTCCCTCCGAAAGGATATACGAAATATCATTTTCCGAAAGCGCCTGCTTTAAACGTTTTTTGCCCGTGGGATTTATTCTTTCACCGATAATAATGGGAGACTTTCCGAAAACAACTGCGTCGGTATGTGACGAAACCACAGTGGTATTTTTTTCGGTTATTTCAAGCGGTGCAAATCCTTTGCATTTTTCCGAAAGAGCCCTGATATGTTCGGGTGTGGTTCCGCAGCAACCTCCAACAACTCGGGCGCCTGCCTTTACAAGCTCGTAAACGTCGGCGGCAAATTCCTCGGGGGATACGTCAAAAACCGTTTTTCCGTTTTGAACGTGCGGCATTCCCGCATTGGGCTCTGCAATTACCGGTATCGACGCATTTTTAATAATCTCTTTAATAATTGGCGAAAGCTGTTTTGGTCCAAACGAGCAGTTTGCACCTATAACGTCGGCCCCCATACCCTCAACCGTTGCAACCATCGCCTCGGGCGATGCGCCTGTCAGGAGCCTGCCATCGGTTCCGTAGGCATTTGAAACGATTACGGGAAGATCGCTGTTTTCCTTTGCCGCCAAAAGCGCCGCCTTGGTTTCGTAGCTGTCGTTCATCGTTTCGATTATTATGAGATCTGCTCCGTATTTTACACCGAGCTTTACCGTTTCGGCAAAAACCGAAACAGCCTCCTCGAAATCTATATTTCCCAATGGCTTAAGCATTTTTCCGAGAGGACCGATATCGAGTGCAATGAATTTTTCGCCGTTTTCAAAGCCGCTTCTTGCCGCATTCGCATTAACAAAAGCCGCTTTTACTACCTCTTCAACTTCTTCCCTTGAAAACTTCAATACATTTGCACCGAAGGTATTTGCAGTTACCACATGGCTTCCCGCGGCATAGTAATCAGCGTGTATCTTCGTTATTATTTCGGGACGGCTTATATTCAAAAGCTCGGGACGTTCCCCAGCCTTTAAGCCATATGACTGTAAAAGAGTGCCCATACCGCCGTCGAAAATGACTACGTTATTCTTAAGAAATTCAAGAAATTTCATTTAAAACGCTCCAAATCCGAATTATTTTCCTATCATATTGGAAACACCCGACATAATTTTACCCGCAACGTCGGGATTGTTCATCGAATAAACGTGAACATTGGTTATACCGTTTGCAAAAAGATCGATTATCTGGTCGATTGCGTAGGCTATTCCCGCCTGCTTCATTGCCGCAGCATCAGAGCCGAAGCGGTCAACAAGGCTCTTGAATCTTCTTGGCATATATGAGCCCGAAAGCTTTATTGCCCTTTCCACCTGATTCGCATTTGTTATGGGCATAATACCGGGTATGACGGGAACGTTTATTCCCGCCTCGCGTATTTTATAAAGAAAATTATAAAGAATTGCGTTATCAAAAAACATCTGTGTTGTAAGGAAATCACAGCCTGCGTCAACCTTTTCCTTGAGGTACAGAATATCCTCTTTCTGACTGTTACTCTCGGGGTGTACCTCCGGATAGCATGCACCACCTATACAAAAGTCGGGATTTTGCTCCTTAAGATCCTTTACAAGCTCAATGGCGTGCTTATAATCCCACTCCGCACGGTCCGCGTTTTCCATTCCCTTGGGAATATCGCCGCGAAGCGCCATAACGTTTTCTATTCCCGCCGCTTCTATCTCCGCAATTTTGCGTCTTACCGTTTCTTTTGATGAAGAAACGCAGGTGAGATGCTCAAGAGTGGGAACGCCGTAGAGATCTTTAATGCTTTTGGCAATATCGAGGGTATATTCACTTGTACCTCCGCCCGCACCGTAGGTAACGCTCATAAAAGACGGGCCCAGCTTTGCTATCTCTTCGGTTGCGCGTTTAACGCTGTCAAATCCCATTTCGGTCTTCGGAGGAAAAACCTCGAACGAAAGTGATATTTTTCCGCTTTTGAGAATTTCGGTTATCTTCATAATATCTTTCCTTTGATTTATTATCTTATATTATACAACTTATTATGATAAATGGCAAGTTTTATATAAAAAAATATCCCCGAAGAGATTTTCGGGGATATTTATGTTTCATTTTATCTTATTTATAAGAGCTCTGCTTTGCGGAGGAGAAATCAACATCTCCGAGATATTCAACGCTGTCCATTCCGAGATAATCGCAAAGATCCTTCATTTCGGCAACGGTATTGATGTTTACGTTTATGCCGTTTTCAAGACGGTCGGAGTATGCAAGTATCTCCTTTTCGCCGTGAGTGTAAATTCTCTCTGCACCCTCTGCCTTGGGGGCATCGCGAAGCTCCTGAAGGAAGGTAGAAAAATGCTCCTTTATAGCTGCGGGATCGCCGAATACCTTGGGATCGATAGCCATAAAGCCGTGGCAGGTGCCGCCCTTGCCGCCGATATGGGTGTGGTTTGAGGTAATGCCCATCGAGAAGATAGACGAGAAGATCTCGCAAAGCATACCGTAGCCGTAGCCCTTGTGGCTGCCGAGAAGCTCGGTGTCGCCGCCCATGGGAACGATACCGCCGCCGTTTTTACCAACGATATTTTTAAGAACTCTCTGTGCATCGGTGCAGGGCTTGCCGTTTTCGTCAAGTGCCCAGCCGTCGGGAAGAGGCTTTGAAAGCTTGTTGTAGATTTCGAGCTTACCTCTGGTAACTACAGTGGTAGATGCGTCGAAAAAGAAGGGATAGGGCTCTGCGGGTACGCTCATTGCAATAGGATTGGAGCCGAGCATTGCAAGACGGGCATAGGTGGGAACCATTATTGCCTCAGAATTTGTCATTGCAAAGCCGACAAGACCCTGATCGCAAGCCATTTTTGCATAATATCCGGCAATACCGAAGTGGTTGGAGTTTCTTACGCTCACTATTGCCATACCGGTAGTCTTTGCCTTCTCTATTGCCATATTCATAGCCTTGATGGATACGAGCTGGCCCATACCGTCGTGCGCATCGATAACTGCGGAAACGGGAGTTTCAAAAACCACCTCGGGCTTTGCATCAACGTGGATAAGACCCTTTTCAATTCCCTTGTGATAACGAACGAGTCTCTGCATACCGTGAGATTCGATACCGTAAAGGTCGGAAAGGAGAAGAACGTCGGTGATCTGCTCTGCCTCATCTGCCGTAAATCCGAATTTCATAAATGCATCGTTACAAAATCTTTTAAGCTGTTCATAAGTGTATTTTACGTTGCTCATTTTTTTCCTCCGAAAAATTATTGATTATATTATAATACTTTACATCAGTAAAAGTCAATAATAATATTGGTTTTCCGTAATAATATTTTAAAATAGCAATTATATCAAAAAAAACTTTTAAATCAATTAAATTTACAAATTGTTTATTGTTTTGAAG
>JAZQKU010000072.1:0-19296 GCA_045542315.1 Eubacteriales bacterium
GATACCTATTGGTCTGACCACTGCCGTCATACCACCTTCCTTACCAATATCGACGGCGTTGAGATCAAGGACTCTGAAATTGAAAATACTTATAATATGTATATGGACCTTCGCAGCGAGGTTTACGGAGAAAGAATTTCAAAGAAGCCCGTTTGCCTTATGGACATTGCAACCCTCGGTGCAAAGGCTCTTAAGAAGAAGGGTCTTATGCCCGACCTCGACGAGTCGGAGGAGATAAACGCCTGCTCTGTCAAGATCAAGGTAAACACCGATGACGGTCTTGAGGATTGGCTCCTTATGTTTAAAAACGAGACCCATAACCACCCGACCGAGATCGAACCCTTCGGCGGTGCTGCAACTTGCTTGGGCGGCGCGATACGCGATCCTCTTTCGGGAAGATCCTACGTTTATCAGGCAATGCGCGTTACCGGCGCTTCAGACCCCAGAAAGCCCATTTCCGAAACTCTCGAGGGTAAGCTCCCCCAGAAAAAGCTCGTTAATACCGCAGCTGCAGGCTACAGCTCATACGGCAACCAGATAGGTCTTGCTACCGGTCTTGTTGATGAGATATATCATGACGGATACACCGCAAAAAGAATGGAGATCGGTGCCGTTATGGCTGCCGCTCCCATTGAAAACGTTGTAAGAGAGCGTCCCGAGGACGGAGATATTATCATAATCCTCGGCGGACGTACCGGACGTGACGGCTGCGGCGGCGCAACCGGATCCTCCAAGTCGCATACTCTCGATTCCATTACCACCTGCGGTGCAGAGATTCAAAAGGGTAATCCCCCCACCGAGCGTAAGATCCAGCGCTTGTTCAGAAATGCTGAAGTAACCAAGCTCATCAAGCGTTGCAACGACTTCGGTGCAGGCGGTGTTTCCGTTGCTATCGGTGAGCTTGCAGACGGTCTTATCATAAACCTCGATGCGGTTCCCAAGAAGTATGACGGTCTTGACGGCACCGAGCTTGCTATTTCCGAGTCACAGGAGCGTATGGCTGTTGTTGTAGCTCCCGAGAATGCAGATAAGTTCATTGAGCTTGCTTACGGCGAAAACCTCGAAGCAACGAGAGTTGCGGTAGTTACAGAAGAAGCACGTCTTAAGATGCATTGGAACGGTAAGACAATCGTTAACATCTCACGTGATTTTCTTAACTCAAACGGTGCTGTAAAGGTTACCGACGTTTCCGTTCCCGACTATGACTTTACCTTTAAGGCAGATGAATTCAAGGGCGACAAGGAGGCATGGGCTTCTGTTCTTTCCGACTTGAACGTTTGCTCAAAGAAAGGTCTTTCCGAGCGTTTTGACTCAACCATCGGCGCAGGAAGCGTTTTAATGCCCTTCGGCGGCAAGCACCAGCTCACTCCCACCCAGCTTATGGCCGCACATATTCCGGTGCTTGGCAAATCTACCGACACCGCAAGTGTTATGGCCTATGGATTTGACCCCTACCTTTCTTCAAAAAATCCTTATCTCGGCGCATATTCCGCTATAATCGAATCTGTTGCAAGGCTTGCTGCAGCAGGTGCAGATCTCAATAAAATGTGGCTTACTCTTCAGGAGTATTTCCCCCGCACAAAGAACGATGCGGCAAGATGGGGGCTTCCCTTCTCGGCTCTTCTCGGTGCACTCAAGGCACAGCTTGACCTCGGAATCGGTGCTATCGGCGGTAAGGACTCAATGTCCGGTACCTTTGAAAATATCGACGTTCCGCCCACCTTGGTCTCGTTTGCAGTTTCGGTTATAAATTCCAATTATATAGTTTCAAACGAGTTCAAAAAGGCAGGAAGCAACGTTTACCTCTTAAAGCCCGATTACAAGGCAAACGGTATGATCGATGCAGATTCCTTCAAGGCTCTTTGCGCTTCGCTCAAGGAGCTTATCAAGCAGAAGAAGATCTACTCCTCCTTTGCTCTCGGATACAAGGGTGTTGCTTCAGCTCTTCCCAAAATGTGCTTCGGCAATATGATAGGCTTTGAGTTTGATCCCTCTTATGACGTTAAGACTGCCGCAAACGATCTCTTCGGTTGCTTCATCGTTGAAACTGACGAGGATCTTAACGGTATCTTGCTCGGTAAGACCGCAAATAACGGTGTTATCAGATCCGCTCTGGGTGAGATTTCTCTTGACGATGCTGTTTCTGCATGGACCGGCGCGCTTGAATCTGTCTTCCCCACCATGAAGGGTTCCTCTGATGAGGTCGTTCCCACGATTTCATGCTTCAACGGATATGAGGATAAGCATATTATCCTCAAGAATAAGCCGAAGGTAGTTATCCCTGTGTTCCCCGGAACAAACTGTGAATATGACTCGGCAAAGCGCTTCACTATGGCAGGCGCAGAGTGTGAGACTGTCCTTATCGGAAACCTGAGCGAGGCACAGCTTAAGGATTCTATTGAAAGAATGTCGAAGGCTATCGGTTCCTCACAGATAATTATGTTCCCCGGCGGATTCTCCGGCGGTGACGAGCCCGAGGGCTCCGGCAAATTCATTGCCTCATTCTTCAGAAACGAGCAGCTCAAAAACGATATTCACGACTTCTTAAACAAGAGAAACGGTCTTGTTTTGGGTATCTGCAACGGTTTCCAGGCTCTTATCAAGCTCGGACTTTTACCCTACGGTGAAATTAAGGATATGACCGAGGATTCACCCACTCTTACCTTTAATACCATCGGCAGACATCAGTCTATGATCGTCCGCACGAGAGTTGCAACGAATGCTTCTCCCTGGCTTTCCAAGGTGAAGGTCGGCGACGTTTACAACGTTGCCATCTCTCACGGCGAAGGCAGATTCATTGCAAACAATAACGCTCTTATCAACCTCTCCGATAACGGACAGGTCGCTACTCAGTACGTTGACCTCGACGGAAATCCCACAATGAAAATGCCCTTTAACCCCAACGCTTCTCTTATGGCTATTGAAGGTATCATCAGCCCCGACGGCAAGGTATTCGGCAAGATGGGACACGTTGAAAGAAGCGGAGAAAACATCTTCAAAAACGTTCCCGGCGAATATGATATGCACATTTTTGAAGCCGGTGTTGAATATTTTAAATAAGCGGTGACTTTTAATGGGTTTCTTTAAAAAAAGGAACGACAAAGCAATATCGAAAAATACCGCAAAGGCCATTCATGGCAGGCACGTTGACTATGCAGTCCTTCGCGACCCTACCGACTACAGTGAAACTGTGGTAGGGCGCGACGGATACATAAGCATAATTAACGGCGAGGTCATCGTGCATTGTGAAGGCAAGGACCTTTACAAGGAAAAGCTTGAAAACGCCCGTGTTTGGGAGCTTATGAGCCTAAACGGCGCCGCCTTTGATATGAATGACGGAAGGACCTTAGTGGCATACTACTCTTATTACAGAAAATAAAGGTGTGATATTATGAAATTACCTGAAAAGAAAGCAATACCTTATTTTATTTACGGAATTGTTTCCGTTGTTATCTGCTACGTTTTGGTAAGCTTGTTTAAGCTGCTTCCGGGCGCAGTTATGAGTGTAATTGATATTTTTCTTTCATATCTTGCTCCTTTTATTTACGGCTTCGGCATTGCATTTATTTTCACACCGATTATAAATAAGCTTGAGCACAAGGTGTTACCTAAGATAAAAACCAAGAAGCCGCACAGAAAGCTATGGCGAGTCCTTGCATTGCTTATTACCTATCTTTCCGCTCTCATTATTATCGGCATTCTTTTTGTGATAGTTACCCCTGAGCTTATTTCTTCCATTGAAACTCTGATTGCAAATATCAGCGGTTACGTTACCACCATTTCAACCTATTTACAGGATATTTTTCACAGCGATAACGATATTGTAAACGGTTTTCTCGAAATACTTCCCGAGCTGCAAAATCAAATAACCAAGTTTCTTACAGATACAGTTATGAATTTTAAAAATCTGCAGTCTGTTTTTGAGCTTGGCAAAGGATTGATTACGGGAATTATCAATATCTTTGTAGGTATTGTAATTTCAATCTATATCCTTATGGACAAGGATATTCTTAAAGCAAGATTCAAAAAGTTTATTTATGCTGTTTTGCCGCCCTCCGTTACAAAAAAGATCATCTACTGGTTCAGTTTTTCGGCGGTAAGCTTTTCAAATTACATTTCCGGATCTTTGCTTTCTTCGCTTATGGTCGGTATTATCTGCTTTATATTTATGACGATATTCGGCTGGCCCTTCCCGCTTCTTATAAGTGTTGTAATAGCTATTACAAATCTTATTCCCTTCTTCGGACCTATTATCGGTGCTATCCCCTCGGCAATCATCATTTTCGTTAACGATCCGCTTGCTTCTCTCTTCTTTATAATATTCATTCTTGCATTACAGCAGGTCGAAGGAAACATTATCGGTCCCCATATTATCGGCGATTCCGTTGGGCTTTCTCCCATCTGGATCATCTTCTCGATCCTGCTCTTCGGAGGACTTTTCGGCGTTGCGGGTATGATTCTCGGTATCCCCGTATTTACTGTAATTTACGCAATTTGCAGAACACTTTTGAACAGATCTCTTGAAAAGAAGGGGCTTCCTACCGATGCCACCGAATATATGACGGCAAACGCAAGAAAATACAATCTTGAGAACGCCGAGCGTCTTGCTTCAAAAAGGCGTTTTACCGACTTCATAAAAGAAATGTTCAACGACAAAGCAAAGCACGACGATAACGATTCAAATGATAAACAGTAATTAAATATAGACGGCAACAGCTTATAGCTGTTGCCGTTTTTTATATCAGAGGCTGAAGCTGTTTTCCCTTCAAAGCTTCCTTTACGGTAAGGGAAGCCAATGAAAAATCGGATATCAGGGACGTGGGCTTTTTTTGCGGATCATCCTGACGGTATGGAACAAAATATATATTTTTAGTATTTTGAAGCGCGGCAATATTTTTGTAGTTTGCCGCCATTGCATCGTTGGTTGAAATTGCAATTATAAGCGGTCTTCCGTTTCGAAGGTGCCCCTTTGCCGCCATGGTAACCGGTGTATCGGTTATGCCAAGGGCAAGCTTTGCCGCAGTATTTCCCGTGCAAGGCATTATCAGCATAGCGTCACAAAGACCTTTTGCTCCGATAGGTTCGGCTGCGGGAATGGTGTGTATTATCTTTTTTTCCGTTATTTCCTCTATTGCTTCGATGAATTCGCTTCTTTTGCCAAAGCGAGTATCTGTTTCATAGGCATTATAAGACATTATTGGCATAATATCGTATTCGTCTGTAAGCTCTTTAAGCCTTGCAACCGATTCCTTGAAGGTGCAAAACGATCCGGTGAGAGCATATCCGAGCACAAGCTTACCGTTGTTCATATTTCCTCCTCCAAAATTCTTATAACGGTTTTCGCTATTATTTCTCCGCTTGTTCTTGGGGCAACCTTTCCCGGAAGTGAAAGCGCCCATATTACCTTTTTTCCAAGAAGCGCGGCTTCTTCCATATCAACGCCGCCGGGCTTCGAAGCAAGGTCGATAATTACCGTATCTTCTGATATTTCCAGAAGCTCGGGTTTATTAAACACTCTTACAGGCACGGTATTGAATATGCAATCGAATTTATAAAGGCTTTCAGTAAGTTTTTTAAAGCAAAGCGGTGTGTAGCCGCTTTCCTCTATCCATGCAAGGTCGGATTGCTTTCTTGCCGCTACCGTGACGTTTGCACCGAGTGCCTTTAATCGCGATGCCAGTGCCTTACTTACTCTTCCGTAGCCGGTAATAAGACAATTCATTTTAAACACGGTTGACGGCAGCTCGTTTATTGCTATTTCTATTGCGCCCTCAGCCGTGGGGACTGCATTCATAACCGACACCTCTTCGCGCTCTATGTAGTCGAAGCATTCAGCCGCAAAAAGGTCTTTAATTGAATTAAGCTTTCCGCCGAATATAATTTTAACGTCTTTTGCCTCTGCTGCAATCTCCGAAACCGATATTTTAACGTTACAAAGCGGTGCGTTGACATTAACGCCGTCGGTTGTTACGGGTACGGGCAGAACAATCGCAAATGCGCCCGTAATTGCGTTGTGAAGAGTTTTCTCACAGTTATCGAGAAATTTATCAAAGCCAAAATATTTTACGTTATAGCCGTGTTTCATAAGCGATCTTATAAGGTATATCTGTCGCATATCTCCGCCTATAACGGAAATTGTTTTTTCCATAAAAATTTTACCTCCGTATCAGCATATTACATTCTATGCAAACACGGAGGTAATTGTTTAAGGTTTTATTTTATTACAGGAGTGCCGTTTCCGTCTATTACGTCTTTTGTGATCATTACCTCTGAAACGGTATCCGTTGAAGGAAGGTCAAACATTATTTCGGTCATAATGTTTTCCAAAACGCTGCGAAGTCCGCGTGCGCCCATATTTCTTTCCTTTGCCTTTTTCGCAACGGTGTAAAGAGCTTCCTCTTCAAAGGTGAGCTTGATATTATCAAATCCAAAAAGCTTCTGATACTGCTTTACAAGCGAGTTTTTGGGCTCGGTGAGTATCTTTACAAAGGCTTCCTCGTCAAGATCTCCGACTGATGTGATCACGGGGAGTCTTCCGACGAGCTCAGGGATAAGGCCGTATTTAATAAGGTCGTGAGGCATTACTTTTTGATAAAATTCGCTCTTTGTGTCGGTTGATTTCGATTCGAGATTTGAATTAAATCCCATTGAGCTTTTATTTACACGCTTTTCAACGATCTTCTCAATGCCGTCGAATGCGCCGCCGCAGATAAAGAGGATATTGGAGGTATCAAGTCTTATATATTCCTGCTGCGGGTGCTTTCTGCCACCCTGCGGAGGTACGTTTGCAACGGTACCCTCTACTATCTTGAGAAGCGCCTGCTGAACGCCCTCCCCGCTTACGTCACGCGTTATGGAGGGGTTTTCGCTTTTCCTTGCGATCTTATCGATCTCGTCAACGTAAATTATTCCGTGAGCCGCCTTCTTTAAATCAAAATCGGCTGCCTGAATTAGTCTTAAAAGGATATTTTCAACGTCCTCGCCAACGTAACCTGCCTCGGTTAAGGTAGTGGCGTCGGCTATTGCAAAGGGAACGTTTAACGTTTTGGCAAGCACCTGCGCCATAAGAGTCTTTCCGCAGCCCGAAGGGCCAAGCAACAGCACGTTGCTCTTCTGAAGCTCAACGTCGTCACCGTCGTCAAGTGAGTTGATTCTCTTATAATGATTATAAACCGCAACGGAAAGCGCCTTTTTCGCTTTATCCTGACCGATAACGTAGTTATCAAGAACTGCCTTTATCTCGTGAGGACGCATAAGCTTTACCGTTTCCTTTGCAGCGGTATCGGGAGATGCGCTCATTTCCTCCTCGGCGATAAGCTCCATATCCTCGGTGTCGTATATTCCCTGCTTATTAAGGCATTCCTGACAGATATATATTCCGTTGTAATACATAAAAAAGCAACCGCTTTCGGGGCCTGCACCGCAGACGGAGCAACGGATATCTTCTTTTCCTTTATTGTTCATATAACTACCTCTTACGAACAAAGCAGGCGAAAATGCCTGCTTTGATTACGTTATCTTTTTTCTATTACCTTATCGATAAGACCGTATGCCGCGGCTTCTGCTGCAGACATAAAGTTATCTCTTTCGGTATCCTTTTCGATTATATCAAGTGACTTGCCGGTGTTTGCCGCAAGGATCTTGTTGAGCTTTGAGCGGGTGTTTATGATGTGATCGGCGTGTATCTTAATATCACTTGCCTGACCCTGCATTCCGCCTAAGGGCTGATGGATCATTATCTCACTGTTGGGAAGAGCAAATCTTTTGCCCTTTGCTCCCGATGAGAGTAAAAATGGGCCCATGCTTGCCGCCATACCTATACAAATGGTGGAAACGTCACATTTGATGTAATTCATAGTATCGTAGATCGCAAAGCCTGCCGATACCGAGCCGCCGGGGCTGTTGATATAAAAGCTTATATCCTTATCGGGATCCTGCGATTCGAGATACAAAAGCTGTGATACGATAAGGCTCGCGGTAGTGTCATTTACTTCCTCTGAAAGTATGATTATTCTATCGTTAAGAAGTCTCGAAAAAATATCATATGACCTCTCGCCTCTGTTTGTCTGTTCAACGACCATAGGAACTAAACTCATTATTAACACCTCACGATAATTATTGCCTATGTTAGTGATTTTATTCAGAAATCAGCCGATTATTCAGCTTTTTCTTCTGCTGCTTCTTCTTTTTTAGCTGCAGTTTTCTTTGCTGCGGTCTTTTTTGCTGCAGGCTTCTTTGCGGGTTTTACGTCCTCTGCCTTTTTATCGGTGATATCAGCGTGAGCCTTCAAGAATTCCAAAGCCTTTGATACGGAAAGATCCTTTCTCATTTCGGACTCGGGAACGTACATCTTAAGGGACTCTACGGGAGCCTTGTACAAATCTGCAAGTCTGTTGTACTCGTCGTTGATCTCTTCGTCGGAAATTGCGATCTTCTCTGCAACGGCTACTGCTTCGAGTGCAAGACGGGACTTGACTCTTGCTTCAGCCTGAGGCTGGAACATCTTCTTGAAGTCATCGGCATTCTGACCGAGATACTGCATATAAGAATCAAGATCCATTCCCTGCTGACGGAGACGCTGATCGTATTCGCTCATAATGTTCTGAAGCTCGTTATCGTACATAACTGCGGGTACGTCAACGGTCATATTGTCAACAACGGTGGAGATTATCTTATCGATTACGAGGTTATCGGACTCCTCGTCACGTGCCTTCTGAAGCTTTTCCTTTATATCAGCCTTGAATGCGTCGAGGGTATCGAACTCGGATACGTCCTTAACGAAATCATCGTTGATCTCGGGAAGCTCGGTGGTCTTTACTTCCTTAACCTTTACCTTGAATACTGCTTCCTTGCCTGCAAGCTCATCGGAATGGTACTCCTCGGGGAACTTTACGTTTACATCAACGTCGTCGCCTGCGTTTTTGCCAACGAGCTGATCCTCAAATCCGGGGATAAACTGGCCGGAGCCGAGCTTGAGGTTATGGTTTTCGTCCTTGCCGCCCTCGAAAGCAACGCCGCCGGTGAAGCCCTCGTAGTCGATAACTACGGTATCGCCGAGCTCGGATGCTCTGTCGGTTACGGAGATAAGACGTGAATATCTGTTCTGATACTTTTTGAGCCCGAGCTCTACATCCTCATCGGTAACGGTAGAAACGATTCTTTCGATCTTAAGGTCCTTGTATTCGCCGAGAGTTACCTCAGGCTTTACGGTTACCTTTGCAATGAATGTATAGCCTTCCTTGGTCACGGTGCCCTTAAGCTCGATCTCGGGACGGTCGATAGGCTCGATGCCCGCTTCGAGTGCTGCCTCGGAGAATGCGAGATAGCAGGTATCGTCAACTGCGTCCTCGAAGAATATCTCGGGGCCGTACATCTTCTCAACGATGTGACGGGGAGCCTTACCGGGTCTGAAGCCGTTGATCTTCATATTACCGATATTTTTTCTGTAGGATCTCGCGCATGCTGCCTCGAATTCCTCTGCTGTTACTGTTACTTCGAGAGATACAGTATTGTTTTCAAGTTTTTTGGTTTCAATGAGTTTCATTTATTTTAAACCTCCAATAATATATCATTATAATTATACTCATTTTTTTGATTATGTCAACTTCAAAGGCGAAAATTTAAGAAAATCTGCAGATATTAATTTACAAATTATATGATATTTTTCGCAAAGAGCCGCAGTCGGTGAAATTTTACCGTGCAAATGTCCGAAATAACACTCCTCTATCCGATTATCAAGCATTATGTCAAATAATCTGTCATATACGAATTTATCGAACATCGGCGGATAGTGAAAGACCGCTACAGTCTTTTTTATGCCATAGCCCTTTAGCTTTTTAGCGGCGGCAACCGAGAGAACGAAGCGTCCCGCTTCTCTTTCCATTATTTTCTTATCTTCCGAGCTTTTTGTATCGCCTATAATTTGCCAACCGCGCGTGCCGCAGATTATGAAATCCTCAACTTCAAAAGCGTTATTGAACATAAAGGAAATATTTTCAAGTCCTTCGGCGCTTTTAAGCTCCTCAAGCTTTTTCATGCTCTGCCACCAATAATCGTGGTTGCCCTTCATTATTATCTTTTTTCCGTTAAGCTCATCGTTTATAAATCTTAAATCGGGCAACGCCTCGGCGGTGGTCATACCCCACGAAACGTCGCCGGGAATTATAACCGTGTCTTCTTTGGAAACGGTTTCGTTCCAATTTTTCTTTAAAAGTTCGGTATGGTTGCTCCAGCCCGGAAAAATATCCATCGGCTTATCAACGCCGTGAGACAGATGCAAATCTCCGATTATAAATACTGCCATAATTTTTCCTTGTATTTGTTTGATTTTTTCGGGTATGATAACTGTGGAAGATTCCACAATTACTATGAATGAAAGGTGTTTTTTATGGAAAACCAGAATTGCTGTAACCACGAAATCTGCTGCGTTGTAAAAAGCTGTGTTCATCACACAGAGGACAACCGCTGCAATGCAAAGTCAATAAAGGTCGGTCCTCAAAGCGCTTGCCGTTCAAACCAGACCGAATGCGCAACCTTTGAGGAAAAGCCGAAAAGCTGACGCTTCCGAAAGGAAGCTACATATTATATCGACTCAAGCACCATTTTTGCAATGCCCTGCTTTGCAACCTTTTCGTTGAAACGAACCTCTTTTTTCCTTAAGTCACCGATCTGTGAGGGGGCTTTGGTGTGGGTGAACTTCTCAAGCTCTTCAACGAGAATAAACTCGTTCATATTATCGTCGATGGGAGCTTCAATTCCCTTTAAAACGGGATAGTTGAATTTATAGGGATCGGCTGTGGAAACAACCACGGTGGTAGTTTCCTTATTGCCCTTTTCTCTGTAAACGCCGAGCGCTACAGCTGTGTGAGGATCGCTTAAGTAGTTATCGTTTTTGTAGCGTGCGTTGATTTCTTTCAGGGTTTCTTTATCGCTTAAGAAGCCTGCCTTGAATATGCTCTGTATCTTCTCTTTAAGCTCAGCGGAAACGGTGTAATCACCTATTTCAACGAGGCGCTCCATATATGCTGCGACCTCTTTTGCATTGTTGCCGCTCAAATCGTAAAGCAGGCGCTCGAGGTTGCTCGATACAAGAATATCCATTGAAGGACTTATGGTAACGTTAAACGGTCTTATTCTTACGTATCTGCCGGTATTTATAAAATCGGTAAGTACGTTGTTTGCGTTAGATGCGCAGATGAGCTGATTTACGGGAAGTCCCATCTTTCTTGCATAGTAGCCCGCAAGAATATTTCCGAAGTTTCCGGTGGGAACACAAAAATCCACCTTATCGCCTACTCCGATGAAGCCTGCGTTGACAAGATCGCAATATGCGGAGAAATAGTAAACGATCTGCGGCACGAGTCTTCCCCAGTTTATAGAGTTTGCAGAGGAGAAGGTATAGCCCTTTTCTGAAATCGCATCAATTATTTTGGGATCGACGAATATCTTTTTAACAGCGGTCTGAACGTCGTCAAAGTTGCCGTAAACACCGTAAACCGACACGTTTTCGCCTTCTTGAGTGGTCATCTGAAGCTTCTGGACCTTGCTTACGCCCTCTTCGGGGAAATAGGTGATGATCTTGGTGCCCTCAACGTCCCTAAATCCCTCCAATGCGGCTTTACCCGTGTCTCCGCTCGTTGCAACGAGAATGAGTATCTTTTTATCGATACCGTTTTTCTTCATTGCAGTCGTCATAAGATGCGGAAGGATCTGGAGAGCCATATCCTTAAATGCACAGGTCGGTCCGTGCCAAAGCTCGAGCGACCATAAATTCTCTGCAACCGGCTTGATGGGAGCAACGCTTTCGGGGAATTTTCCGCCGCCGTAGGCATTATTTACGCATTTGGAAATTTCTTCGTCCGTAAAATCGTCCAAAAGCTCGGAAAGGATATATTTTGCGCGGCCCTTATAGTCGAGGTCGCAAAGATTGGATATGTCAAGCTCGCTGTATTTGGGGAAATTTTCGGGAACATAAAGGCCGCCGTCGGGAGCTATACCCGCAACTATTGCAGCCGATGCCGTTACCTTTTCACTGTTACCTCTTGTGCTTACGTACATTTCAAGTCCTCCGTTTATATATTCTCAAGGAAGAAGTTGTTGGCGTTGTTAAACATTATATCGGCGGTAAGCTCGTTTCCGAATTCCTTTATGAGCCTTTGAGCCATAAAATGCATATTTTCGAGTTTGTTTACCTCTTTCGGAAGCTGATTTTCAACACCGTCGAAATCGGTTCCGAAGGCTATGCACCTTTCGCCGCCGAGCTTTAAGAATCTTTCGATATGTGCTACAACGTCATCAAGAGATGCCTCTCCGCTTTCGTTTAAGAAGTTGGAATAAAGGTTGATGCCTACAAGACCCTTTCGTGCCACGATCTCCTTGAACATATCGTCGGTAAGATTTCTTTTGTTGTTGCAGACCGATCTCGAATTCGAATGGGTTGCGATGAAGGGACGCTTTGCAACCTTGCAAACATCCTCAAAGCCCATATCGGAGATATGCGAAACGTCAACGAGCATTTTAAGACGCTCCATCTCGGAAATTGCTTCACGTCCGAAGTCGGAAAGACCTCTCTGGTTTTCGTCAAGAACTGCGCCGGAAAGCTCGTTTCCGCGGTTCCATGTGAGAGTCAACATCTTAATACCGTTTTTGTAGAGCTTTTCGATATTTCCTGCGTTACCTTCAAGAACGCCGCCGCCCTCGATGGCAAGAAGAATACCCGTCTTACCGTTTGCTCTTACACTTTCAAGGTCACCCTTATCGGCAATGATCGTAAGGCTATCGCTGTTTTTGATGCATTCCTTCATAAAATAGGAATAACGCTCGGTAAACGCCTTGAAGCGATTTTTACTCGTAATCTCGTCGTCCTTTGTCCAGAATGCAAAGGTCTGAATATATTTTTCAATAACTCTTCTCTGATTAAGCGACACGTTGAGATTGTTGCTCATCAAGAACTGCTTTTTCTCAAACATCTCTGTTGCGGTATCGCAATGTAGATCGAATAAACTGTACATAATGCATCATCCTCCGAATATATTAGCAAAATCCGCCCGCAAGGCGGTTAATTTTAACTACGTTACCGTTTTTATCGGTTATGACCTCTATTATATCGTAATGGAGAGTATATCCGGGATAATTTGCGTCGCGATATTTTCTCGATGCCTCAATTATCCGTTCCTGCTGCTCATCGGTTACAAAATCAGCGGGTCTTCCGTATTTCTCGGTGTTTCTCGTTTTTACCTCAACCGCAAAAAGAGAATTATCTTTTTTTGCGATTATATCTATCTCGCTTTTGCCGTGACGGTAGTTGCGCTCAATTATCTCAAAGCCTTTGTCTTCAAGATGCTTGCAGGCGGCATCTTCCCCCGCCCTGCCGCGTTCCTTGCTCTGCTTGGCTCTGTCGATATTTTTCAAAAAGGTCTTTCTGTAAAAAGGCGCGGGGCCGTATTTTGCAAGAATTTCGTAATGCTCCATAGTGGGGTAGCCCTTATGTTTGTTTAACAAATATTCGGGATATTTTTCCGAAAGCTCGGACATATATCTGTCTCGCGTTACCTTTGCAAGAACAGAAGCCGCCGCAATACTTGCCGACAAGGAATCTCCCTTTACAATGAGCTTTGCTTCTATTTCCTGGTTTCTTATGCGGTTTCCGTCAACAAAAAGTATATCGGGCTTAACAGAAAGCATATCCACCGCTCTGCGCATTGCCAAAAAGGTTGCGTTCAAAATATTTAACTCGTCGATCTCCTCGGGTGTTGCAAAGGCAACGCCGTAGGAAAGCGCCTTTTCCGTAATTACAGGGTAAAGCTCTTCCCTCTTTTTTTCGGAGAGCTTTTTTGAGTCGTTCAGACCCGGAATATCGGCTTCAAAGGGCAGAATTACGGCAGCGGCGCAAACGGGGCCGCAAAGAGGTCCTCTGCCCGCTTCGTCTATTCCCGCAATAAGCTTGTAATTATAACTCATTGCTTCTCTTTCGTATTGCCACATATCAGCCATTTATATCACTCAATTTCGTCAAGTGTTATTCTTCCGAGCTTGCCGCCTCTGAATTCGTCAAGCAGTATTATTGCGGTACGCTCAAAATTGAGCTCGCCGCCTTTTATTAAAAATCCGCGTTTTTTCGCAATTTTTGACATGATATCGACAGCGCTGTCGCCGTCTTCAACGGTTATGCCGTAACGCTCGGTAAGAGCAGACGGCTTAACCTTTTTAATAAGCTCACAGAATTTAACTGCAAGCTCAACGTAATCGAATGCATTTTCACCGACGGCGCCCGTAACAGCAAGCTTGATCGCTGTTTCCTGGTCGGGGAGCTTCGGCATAAGCATTCCGGGAAGATCGAAAAGATCCGTTCCGTTTTTGACGTGAATGGTCTGAACGTCACGGGTAACACCGGGACGGTCCTCCGCTTTTGCTATGGTTTTACCCGAAATTGCATTTATGAAGGTGGACTTTCCGCAGTTGGGAATTCCTACGACCATTATTCTCGTGGTTATTCCGGTGAGATTTCTTGCCTTAAGACGCTCGTTTTTATCTCTGAGAAGCTCGGATACAAGAGGAAAAAAAGCGTTTAATCCTTTTTTACTTTTGCAGTCGGTAACTATCGGATGGCTTCCCTCTTTTTCAAATTTTCTTTGCCATTTTTCCGTTAAAGCCGCGTCTGCAAGATCGCTTTTATTTATTACTACTATTCTCGGCTTATTTTCAATAAATTGCTTCAAATAGCCGTTACTGCTGCTTTTTGGAATTCGCGCATCGACGACCTCAACAACAAGATCGCATTTTGCTGCGGTTTCCTCTATCATACGGCGAGTCTTTGCCATATGGCCCGGAAACCAATTTATTTTTTCGGTATCGGCCATATCACTCAACCCTTCCGAAGCTTTCAAATGGGAAGAGGCGAAGGATAACCTTGCCCATAACGTGACGCTCGTCAACAGTACCGACGGCCTTGGCGCGACTGTCCCAGCTTCCGTTTCGGTTATCTCCCATAAAAAAGATGTGATTTTCGGGAACGATTATGGGATATTCCGTATCATCGTCCATGCTGTTCATAATAACGTTGCCTATATAAGGTTCGTCAATGGGAACGTCGTTGACGTAAACAATGTTTTCAAGGTAATCAACGTAAACCTTATCCCCTTCAAGTGCTATAACGCGCTTGATAAAGGGCTTTTGAAGCCTGAAATCGTTTCTGTAGTTTTCGGGAATGAAAACGATAATATCGCCGTAATTGTAATCGGCTACGTCGGTAATCAAAAGCATATCCTTATCGTGCAGGGTCGGATACATCGACTCACCGTCAACGAATACGTTTCTTACACCGAATGTGAAAAGCGCAACAACGAAGATTACCGCAAAAACGAGCATTTCCACACAGTCGATAATAAAATTATCTGGCTTCGTTTTCGGTTTTTCCTCGGTTACGGGGTCTTCATCGCTTATTTCTTTATTCAAATCAAGATTGGAATATATCTTTTCGGTAAACTCGTCTGCCCTTTCGGTCTGAGCCTTTTCGTATTGCTTTATATACTCGCTTTGCTCTTTGATCTCAAAATCGGAGGGCTTGGCGTCGGCATCGGCGTTGAATACTACCGTGAGGCTTTTTTGAGTTTTTTCCTTTGGCACGAACGAAATAATATCGTCCAAAACAACTGTAGCGCCGCTTTCTGCAACAGCGGCGTTATCAACGTTTTTTACAATATCAATTTCGACGGTTTCGGCAGTTTTTTCGAGTTTTTCTTCGTTATTATCCATTAAATTCCCACCGCCTAAAAAAAATGAAAAAGGGGACTTTCGGAAAAGCCCCCTTTGCATAGGTTATATCTGCTCTTTGGTCTTTGCGGCTTTGCCAGCTCTGTCTCTGAGATAGTAAAGCTTAGAACGTCTGACTTTACCTTTTCTGGTAACCTCGATCTTCTCAATGTTGGGAGAGTGGATCGGGAAGGTCTTTTCAACGCCAACGCCGTAGGAAACTCTGCGAACCTTGAAGGTTTCGGAAATTCCGCTGCCGCTTCTTGCGATTACAGTACCCTCGAATACCTGAATTCTTTCTCTGGAGCCTTCCTTGATCTTAAGGGAAAGCTTTACCGTGTCACCGATGTTGAAAGGGGTGATCTCGGATTTCATCTGCTCTTTTGTGAAGTTTGCGATAATGTCACTCATTTTTATTCCTCCGTTTTTCCCGCGACATTCGTGCAGAGCATTGCAGAGGACTGTCCGAGTTTTAGCCTTAATATTATACAGTATATTTCCAAAAAAAGCAAGGGGTAAATTAAAAATATTTTAATTTTATTCGATTTTTCTCTTATATTTTCCCTGTTTTTTTCGTTTTTATTTGCGATTTTCTTTTCCTGTAAAATTTTCTGCGGCTTTTTTGCAGTATTCACGCTGAATACGCTGATATTCAAAGTAGTTGTGAATAGATACCTGGGGCGGAGTCTGGTGATCGCAGCCGGGGATATATCCGCCCTGACACATTACGGGATAAATTCTCTCAAATTCCGCTCTTATTGCCTCTTCGCCCTGATTCATTATATTTTTATCAAAGCCACCCATCAGAAGCAGGTTGGGATATTTTTCACGTATCTTTACAATATCGGTTCCCGCACGGCGCTCGTTGGGAGTAAAGCCCTCGACTCCGACCTCCAAGAACCAGTCGATCATATCGGTTGCATTTCCGTCGGTATCCACAAGCACCTTTATTCCGAGCTCCTTGAGTCTCTTTACAAGAGGACGGTAATAGGGAGCAAGAAATTCATCAAACTGCTCCTTCGAGCACATGGGACCGTGATTGTATGACATATCCTCGGAAATTACAACGAAATCGGGGATATCTATGGCAAAATAATCGTTGAGCTCAGCCATAAGATAGTCAAGATATTCCGCATTCATTCTCTTCATAAGATCGGGATAATCGTAAAATGCGTAAAGATGACCTTCTATTCCGAATACGGTGCGGGGAAACCAGAAGAATCCCTGGAAATTAAGCCAAACGGAATAGTTTCCGAGCTCGTGGCCGTAAGCTACGAACTTAAACGTTTCCTCATTTTTTTTGACGTAGCCGGCGGGAAAAAGGCAACGCTCCTTAAACGGCTCGTAATCGGATTCCTGCTCGATATTTCCCTGCCCGTCCTTGTAATCGTAGTTTTCGTTTTCGGAAGGAATAAAAAGACCAAGATGCTTATCCATTCCCATATAGCTGTAGCTGTCTCTCCAGAAGGCATCCTTATCTATTCCCTGCTCAAACCAATTTGTGTAGGTTTTATCCCACCATCCCGAAAGCTCGAATATGGGAAGCCTGTCGGGCTTTTCAAAGTTAAGGACCTTTTGCATTCTTTCTCTTACAGTCATGACCGTCACCTTTTTAATGTTTTTTACTTTTGGAAATTTTAAACTATTATAATAAATTTCCGTTGCAAATGCAAGAGGTTTTCCGAATAAATACAAAAACTTTTTTTAATGAACAAACGTAATTGATTTTTACCGTTGTTTATGATAAAATATATAATGTATTATTATGTATCTTTATAAGGTCGTGTTAAAATGATATATTTCGATAACGGTGCTACAACTCCCGTATGCGATGCGGCAATCAAGGCCGCAACAGAAGCTATGAGGGATTACTTTGGCAATCCCTCGTCAATACATAAGCTCGGTCAGCAAGCAAAGGCAACGGAGGAGGCGGCAAGAAAAAGGCTTGCTTCCCATGCAAAGGGCTTTACGCCCGACGAGGTGATTTTTACCTCAAGCGGTACCGAGGCCAATAATCTTGCGATTTCGGGCGTCTTGAAAAGGCTTTCAAAGCGCGGAGGAAAAATTCTTCTTTCGTCAACGGAGCACGCTTCTGTCACTGCAGTATTCAAGGAGTTTGAGGAGTTTTTTGAAACGGTTTATCTCGAGCCCGACAGCGACGGAAGAATTACCGAGAAAGAAATAATCGGCAAGATCGACGATAACGTCGTATTCGTTTCGCTTATGCTTATAAACAATGAAACGGGTGCCAGAAACGATCTCTTTGCGGTAAAGCCCGCGCTTGAACGAGCAGGCGCAAAGGCAGTCGTCCACACCGACTGTGTCGCTGCATTCGGTAAAACAGAGCTTCCCTCGAAAAAGGAAGCCGACCTTATTACCGTAAGCGGCCATAAGATAAATGCTTCAAAGGGCGTAGGTGCTTTATTTGCATCGAAAAACGTTATTTTAAAGCCGCTTATTGTTGGCGGCGGACAGGAAAAGGGGCTCAGAAGCGGCACCGAAAATCTGCCTGCAATAGCTTCTCTCAACGCGGCGATGGAGGAGCATTTCAAGGACCTTTCATCGGTAAAGGCTCATTACGACGATCTTTTCTATTACGCGCTTTCCGGGCTTTACGATATAGGCGGTGTCTGCTCAAACACCTGCGACAATTCGTCACACGCGGTTTTGAATATTTCGGTTGTCGGAATTCCCTCGGAGGTGCTTGTGAGATTTTTGCAGGACCGCGACATATTCCTTTCCCCCGCCTCCGCGTGTTCCTCTAACAAAGGCGGTCATTCAACCGTTTTGAAGGCAATGCGGCTCTCACCCGAAAGGCAGAAGTCGGCTGTAAGAATAAGCTTTGGCATGCAAAACACAAGGGACGAGGTCGATAAGCTTTGCGACGCCGTTTCCGAGGCGGTAGCCTATTTCAAGAAAAAGCACTGAGGAGATCAAAATGAAAAAGACAATACTTTTAAAATACGGAGAAATGGCTTTGAAGGGTCTTAACAAGCATCACTTTGAGGCACTTTTATTAAAGTCATTAAAGGCGGCGCTTTCTCCCTTCGGAGGATTTGATTTTTACACAGCACAATCAACGGCGGTTTTGAGTCTTAAAGACGAAAACGCCGACCTTGACGCAGTTAAAAGCGCGGTTTCAAAGGTTTTCGGAATAATAAACTTCAGCTTTGCCTACGAGCTTCCCAAGGATATAAATGCCATTGAAGAGGCGCTTCCCGAGGCTATCGGCGACGACCTCTTAAAGGCAAGGACCTTCAAGGTAAACGCAAAGCGCTCCGACAAGAAGTTTCCTTTGAAGTCACCTCAGATATGCAGTCATTTCGGCGAGTTTATTTTAAATAAATATCCGCACCTTTCCGCCGATATGCACAATCCCGACGTTACCGTTACCGTTGAAATAAGAGATAATTCAGCCTTCTTGCGTTGTACCGAGTTTGAGGGCGCCTGCGGTATGCCCACCGGCTCAAACGGAAGAGGTCTTTTACTTATTTCCGGCGGTATCGACTCCCCCGTTGCGGCATATATGATGGCTAAAAGAGGTGT
>JAZQKU010000073.1:0-11098 GCA_045542315.1 Eubacteriales bacterium
AAGAGGTGTGCGAGTGAAAGGGGATTTTTGCTTTTCTTACTCTCACGAGCCGAGGGGAAGCTCCCCTCAATAAAGGATTTTCTTTTCCCCTTTCTTGTATCCTTACAAGAAAGGGGCGCCCCGCGCGTAGTGGGACTTTTCAAAAGGCAAGCCCCCGCGGCGTAAGCGGGGAAAAGAACCGAAAATCAAGCGGGTGCGCACCCCACCCACCCCTAAAATCTGTGCAAACCTTTGTATGCCACCGCGGCTTGAGCGGAAAGAAGCGCCCCGCGGCTTCGGCGTGAAAAATCCACCGCCGACACCTTGACCGTTCTTTATTCTTCATTCGTAAAAAAGCCCCACCCTCACGGGTGGGAGCTTTTCAATATACTTTTTTTCCTTTTATGTAAACTTCCTCGCAAAAGGTCATAACGTCAAGCGGATCGCCCGAAAAAACAGCAATGTCGGCATCGTATCCCGGCTTGATATATCCCTTATTCGGAATGCCGCAAATCTCCGCGGGATTTGAAGTAAGCGCGCGGTATATCTCAAGCCTGTCGGCGCCGTATTTTACCGAAACGGCGGCGCAGAGGGGAAGATACTGCGCGGGAATAACGGGGTGATCGGTTATCACGGCGGTCTTAACTCCCGCCTTTATCAGCTCACCCTCCGTTTTGGGCGAGAGGCTTTTAAGCTCGGGCTTGCTTCTGTCGCAAATAACGGGACCTGCTAAAACGGGAATCTTCTCACGCGCCAAAATCTCCTTGACTGCCGCACCGTCGGTTCCGTGGACAATAACGAGATTTAAATCAAATTCCTTTGAAAGTCTTATTGCAAAGAGAATATCCTCCGCCTGATGTGCGTGGGCGTAAACGGGAAGACGCTCCCTCATTACCCTCGCAACCGCTTCAAGCTTTATATCGTAATCGGGCTCGTCAAGCTCGGGATCGTTTTTTGCCTTTTCGATATCGGCGGCATAGCGGCGCGCCTTTTCAAAGGTTTCTCTCAAGAGTGCCGCCGTCGCCATTCTGGTAACGGGACCTCTTTCCTTGCCCTTATAGCAGCCCTTCGGGTTTTCGCCAAAGGCAATTTTAAGCCCCGCAAAGCCGTTAACGAGGCGACTGTCAACCTCGCCTGCCGTGTGATACACCGCCGCTATTCCACCCGCGGGGTTTGCGCTTCCCGGACCGGTTACCACGGTGGTAATTCCCGCCAAAAGCGCCTCATCAAAGCAACGGTCGAAGATCTTTACTCCGTCGGTTGCAAGAAGGTGAGGAGTTATCGGGTCGGTATCCTCGTTTCCGTCGTCACCCTCAAAGCCCAAGGCGTCGCTCCACATTCCCATATGGGTATGGGCGTCGATAAGTCCGGGAAAAAGAAATTTTCCGCTTAAATCGGTTCCCTCTCCCTTAAGATCCTTCATCTCTCCGACGGCGGTGATAACACCGTCTTCAAAGGTGACAAAGCCGTTTTCCAAAACGGTGTCACCCGTAAATATTTTAACGTTTGTAAAAGTCATTTTTCAGTCCTCCAACGAGTTAAGGTATTCGATGGCCGAGGATGCCGCCGAGGCTCCGTCGCCCACCGCCGTTGCCACCTGACGGCATTTCTTCAAGACCGCATCGCCCGCCGCGAAAAGCCCCGTGACCTCGGTAACGCCCTCGCGGTCAGCCGCTATATATCCGCCCTTTGCGGTAATTTTGAATTTCTTTACGAGCGACGTTTCGGGATCTGCGCCGATTGCCATAAATACGCCGTCGGCGGTGTATTCTTTTTCACCGTCGGCATTCTTTATAACGATCGCCGTCACCTTTTTATCTCCCTTTATCTCGGTGGGGACAGCCGAAAGGAGAAATTTAATATTCTCTTTTGCCCTTGCCGCCGCAACGAGATATTTCTCCGCACGGAATTCCTCCCGCCTGTGAACGAGATATACCTCCTTGCAAAGCTTTGAAAGATATACCGCATCGCCGAGAGCGGTGTTTCCTCCGCCGATTACGAAAACAGTCTTTCCCTTGAAGAAGCCGCCGTCGCAAAGAGCGCAATAGGAAACGCCTCTTCCCGCAAACCTCTCCTCGCCCTCAATGCCGAGCATTCTCTTTTTGGTGCCGGTGGCAACTATTACGGCGTCAAACTGCATCTTTCCCGCTAAGCAGGTTATTTCAAAGCCTTTTTCCGTCTTATCAAGCGATAAGACCTCCTCGTAAACGGTTTTCGCGCCCGCGTTTTTTACAGCCTCCGCCATCTTCTCCGAAAGCTCGAAGCCCGGAACCGACAAAAAGCCCGAATAGTTTTCTATTTCGGGGGTATCGTTCATTTTGCCGCCGAAAAAGCCTCCGTCAAAAACGGTGACCTCAACAGCCGCCCTTGCAAGATAAAGCGCTGCGGTAAGCCCTGCGGGGCCGCCGCCGATAACTGCCGCTTTTTTCATAAAAAACACTTCCCTCCGCCGTTAGTTTTCTCAAAGAAAAAACCGTTATACCACCCTTTTGGCGGTATAACGGTTGATGTCAATACTTTTTCGAGCCTCTCTGCCTGCCGCCGCGTTTTGAGTCGGTTGAGCGCTTGAGATCCGACATTTTATCGTCGCTTCTCTGTTTGAATTTTAAAAGCATATCCTCAAAAGATTCCGTCTTTTTGGGCTCGGGGATCGCCTTCGACATTGAAAGGGATATCTTACCCTTATCGGTGCCGATGACCTTGACCTTAACGACGTCGCCCACCTTGACGTAATCGTTTAAATCCTTAACGTAGTCCTTCGATACCTCCGAGATGTGAACCATGCCCGTGGTGTTGGCGTCAAGAGTTACGAAAACGCCGAAATTTGTGATACCTGTAACCTTACCTTCGTGAGTCTGTCCGATTTCCAAAACCATAAAGAAAAAACTTGCCTTTCGAAAAATTATCTTTTTGTGATGTCGTTGTAAACGGTCTCGCCGGGATAGGAGTAGTTATACTTCATACGGGCGTAGCGCTCGATGATGTCTTTCTCGTCGGCGGTCAAAAGGTCGGAAAGCTCCGCCTTTTCGTTTTCGAGGGAAAGGTATATCTCCTTAAGACCTTCTATCTCCGCTTGCTTTTTGGCGACGTCAAGCGCGCCCTTTAAAACGGTAAATACCATTACCGCCAAAAAGGCTATGGCAACTATCTGTATCAGCTTTTTAAAAGCCGCCCTGCCAAACACCGAAAAAGCGCTCCTCTCTCATTAAAGACGCGTTCAATTTTTGCCGTATATCATTTTATACTATTTTTCGGTTTTTGGGAAGGGCTTTTTTTGAAAAAAATTATTTTTCTTTTAATTTTGTGAAAAATATTCAAAGATTTTCTGTTTTGGGGGTCTTTTCTTGACTTGCTTTTTTTGATCCGCCTATCAAAACGGCGTTTAAGCGGTGCTATATACCTTACGCGAATGCGCAAAAAGACTTTTCCGAGGGTGAGAATAAAGATCAAAAATCCGAGAAATACCGCCACCGCGGGGAAAAGCAAAAATTCACCCGACGCGGTCCTTTTGAAAAAAAGAAGAGAGATGACGGAAAACAATATCCAATAAGCTGCGTCCTCGAAAAAGACGAGCAACGTGCAGGTGGGGGTGATCGCCCGAAGGAAGCGAAAGCCCTCGAATAAAAGTCCCAATAAAAGCCCCAGAAAAAGGCTTTGAAGCACAACGGCGGTTTCGGAAAAAACGGTATGTGTCACTTTTCTTCCCCGCTATTTGAAGAGCCTTGAGAAAAAGCTCTGCTTTTCCTCCTCGACCTCACTGTAAAAAACGGCGCCTACCTCACCCTCAACGGTGACCTCGCCCACGTCAACCGAAAGCTTGCCTATTTTAAGCCCGCTTCCGCGCACCGTTACCACGCCGTAGTCGGTGGCCGCCGAAACGTGAGAGGAATCAAAGTCGCCGACCTCGGTAACTCCCGTAAGGGTTATCTTTTTTCGGCACTCTATAACCGCCGAATGCTCCTTTTTAAGCTTTTTTTCTTCAACCATAATATTTCTTCCTTTCGCTTTTTTAAAAGACTATGCCAAGTTCAAAGAAATATTACAAAAATTTAAGTTTTGAAAAGCAAAAAGGTGATATAATATAGTAAAAATCCTCGGGAGGTGACCGCTACGGACATTTCTTATCAGGCAAACGCCATAAAGCTTATTTCAAGATACCTCGATGCAGACTCCGCAACGAAGGGTATCTATCCGTTTATACCCCAAAAGCCCGACTTTGACGAAAAAGAGCGCCCAAAGCCGCTCCCCTTTAAAATGCCGTCGCTTGCGGGGGTTTCCCCCTCTCATCTCGAGGCGTTTTTAAGAGAGATCACCGAAAACAAAGAGCTTGATATGCAGTCGCTTCTCATAATAAAGGACGGCTTTGTGATATTACGCGCCGAGTGGGGAGATTACACCTTAAGCTCGCGGAAGATGACCCATTCGGAATGTAAAAGTCTGCTTTCGCTTGCCGTCGGCGCCCTTATCGGCGAGGGAAAGCTTACACTTGAAAGCAAGGTCGCAGACCTTCTTTCCCGCCGCTTAAACCCCATTTTAAAGCTTTCGGCGGGAAATATGACGGTGCGCCATCTCCTTACAATGACGACGGGAGTCGTTTTCAACGAGCTTGGCACCGTCACCGACCGTAATTGGCTTCGCTCCTTCTTCGAATCGGGAAGAAAGTTCCCAGTTGGAAAGGAATTTGACTACAACAGCTTAAACAGCTACCTTCTGTCCGTCATCGTGAGAGAGGTGTCGGGCGAAAGCCTTTTTTCTTACGTTGAAAGAAAAATTCTGAAGCCGCTTGGCATAACCGGTGCATTCTGGGAAAAAAGTCCCGAGGATATCGAATGCGGGGGCTTTGGCCTTTATATTTTCCCCGACGATATGGCAAAGCTCGGTCTTTTGGTTTTAAACGGCGGAAGATGGAACGGCAAGGAGATAATTCCCAAAAGCTATATCGATAAAGCCGTTACAAGGCAAATTGAAACAAACGGCACAGGCGACTTTGATTACGGTCTTCATATCTGGGTGGGAAAAGATGATAAAAGCTTTTTATTCAACGGAATGTTCGGACAAAATCTTCTTTGCTACCCCGAAAACGGCGTTATAATCGTTTCAAACGCCTCAAACGGCGAGACCTTCCAGCAGGGTCCCTTTTATGCAATATGCAAAAGGTTTTTAGGTAAAGAAATTCCAAAGCCGAAAAACGCCGTTTACGAAGAGGCTTTACTTTTAAAAAGGCTTTATCTTTTAAAAAATCAAAGGATAGCTCCCCGACGTTTTCCCAAGGAGCTAAAGGCTCTTATCGGCGCGCGCTACGAGCTTAACGGCAAAAAGCCCTCGAAGGCGGGAATAATGCCCTTTATTCTCGGCGCGATCAGAAATTATTACACCGAGGGTATGACCGAGCTTTATTTCACCGAAAAAAAGAATCGGCTCTTTATAAACTTCGTTGAAAACGGGCTTCTTCACAGCCTGCCCGTTGGCTTTTACAAAACGGAGAGGTCTGTTTACGACGCTTGCGGCGAAAAATACCGCGTTGCAATAAGAGGCTCCCTCGGAAATGACACCGCCCCATATCTGCTTCTCCGCATCTCCTTTCTTGAAGCGTCAAACGCCCGTCTTTTAAAGATTTATTTTTCAAAAGGCGGCGAAATAAAAGTGAATTTTTCCGAAAGCCCCAACAACGAATTTATAATTTCCGCCGTCAAAAGGGAGATCTCCAAAATCCCCGTGAAGGCTGTTTCCGAGCGCATCTTCGACCTTTTGGAGGGAGAAAACGTCAAAAGGATTTCCGAAAATATCTTTTCACCCACCCTTTCGGGAAGAAGAATAAACTAATTTTCAAAAAACGGTTGAATTTCTTTTAAAAATAATGTAATATATTAGAGTATAAATTTTCGGAGGAAGAAAAATGAAAAAGCTTTTAATCTTATTGACCGCAATTTTGCTCGTAATGAGCCTTTCCGTAGTCGCATTTGCAGATGAGCCCGCGTCAAGCGATGCAACCTCAAGTGAGGTAACCTCGTCTGAAGTCACCTCATCGGGCACAGGCTCCGACGCCACCTCATCGGAGAGCAGCTCAAGCTCCACCTCGTCCGGCACAAGCTCCACCGCTCCCAAGATGGACGCAGGCGAGATAGCTCTCATCTCCGTTATCTCCGTTGTCGGCGTTGCCGCCGTCGGTGCAGTGGTTGCGGCTGCCTTTATCTACGCCAACAAGCAGTAATTTCCGCTTTTAAAGATGTTTAAAGTAAAGCGTCCGATGATTTTGACTGCGGCAGTTTTCCTGCCGTTTTCGGCGCTTGTCACCTGCTTTGGTATAACCGTAACTCTATTTGCCGCCGCGTTTTTCGCGGCGGCATTTCTCTTTTCGCTGTTTCTTCTTAAAAAGCGCCCGCGGGCGGTGTTCATCACCGTTTTGGCTCTTATTCTCACGCTTTCCTCGGTCTTTTCCTTTCTTTTTAAATCGGAGCTTGCAAGGGCCAAAGACCTTGAGGGTGAAATAATCACGTTAAACGCCACCGTTTTAACGGCGCCCGAGCTTGAAAACGGAGCCGTCACCTTCAAGGTGTATGACGGCAATGCTTCAAACGGCTTCATTGAGATTTTCTCTGAGGACCTCTCGCTTATTGAAAAAATATCGGTCGGCTCTCGTTTGAAATGCGAGGCAATTTCGCTTATTTCAAGCGAAGCCGAATCAAAAAAGAGCCTTTCCGAGCTTGTTTTTCTTAAGGTGTCTCCGATAAGCGAGCCGCAGATTTCAAGCGGCGACGCCTTTCCCGTTTTACGCTTCGTTTCAAATCTTCGGGAAAGGGTCACCTCCTTTCTTTCCGAGAAGGTGGGCGGAGAAAACGGCATTCTGGCATCGGCAATGATTTCGGGCAAGGGCGGCGACGGCACAAAGGCAATGAAATATTTTCGCGCATCGGGCATTTCGCATTATTTTGCCGTTTCGGGCTTTCACATTTCGGTCCTTTCCTCGTCTCTCTTTTTCCTTTTGGGCGCTTTGGGAGTTACCAAAAGAAGAGCTTTTCTCTTCTCTCTGCCCGTTCTTCTTTTTTCGGTGATATTCGCCGACTTTTCCCCCTCTGTTATGCGAGCCGCGGTAATGTGTCTTTTCGTGCTTATCTCGGAGACCTTTCTTGAAAACCGCTCCCTTTTAAATACCCTTTCGTTTACCGCCCTTCTTTTTCTGCTTTTTAATCCCTATCTTCTTTATTCCGCTTCCTTTTTGCTTTCATTTTCGGCGGTTTTGGGCATTGCCTTTTCGGTAAAGGCGCTTTCCCTTATAACCGACCGCCGCTTCAAAAGCTACCGCCGCAAAAAGGCTGTAAAAGCAGTGCTTTCGCCCGTTTTCGTTTCACTTTTTGCCGCGCTTTTTACCTTCCCCGCCTCACTTTATTTCTTCGGATATCTGCCCATTTATTCGGTTTTGGCAAACCTTTTGACCTCCTTTGCCGTTTCGGTTGCATTTACCCTCATTCTCCTTCTTTGCGCTCTTTCATTTCTGCCGTTTGCAGGCGAAATACTCGGTAGCCTTATAGACGGAATAATGAATTTTCTCGTTTTTACCTCGAAAAGCATTGCAGAGCTTCCCTTTTCAAGAGTAGCTCTCTCCTTTGAGGAGGCCGTCTGCATTGCCGTTATATTCTTCTCGCTTTTTCTTGCGGTCTTTGCCTTTAAGAAGAGGAAATTCAAGGCGCTTTCTCTTTCGGCGGCGGTAATTTTTACGCTGTTTTCCCTTACCGCGCTTCTCCTCGGAAACCAAAAATGCCGCCTGACAGTCCGCTATAATAACGGCGTCAAATCGGTGGCGGTCACCTCGCGCGGCGAAAGCCTCCTTTACCTCTTTGATAAGCCCGAGGATCCCGACAAAACAGCCGAGATCGCCCTTTCACACGGCATTTCAAGCTTCGTAACGGTAGTAAACGGCTGTTTTGAAGACTCCCTTAAGGAAATTTCCGTGGGAGATGCCCGGATCGGCTTTTTCCGAAAGGACTCGGACTTTTCGGTCTTCATTTCCTCGAAAAATAAAAATATTGCCCTCTTTCCGAGCGGTTTTTCGCCAAATGAACTTTACAAAACCGCCTTTTATGATATAATTATCTGTGAGGGTAAATTAAATAACCCCGATATGCTTGCCCATTCGGGCGCAAAGCGTCTTTACAGCTTCGACTATTCCCTTTCAAGGCGAAATCTTTTGGAGGAAATATGCGAGGCGCACGGCATCGCCTTTTCACCCGTTTACTACGGTGAGGGCTTCACACTCTATTTTGAATAAGAGGATTTGAAAATGAGTCTTACCGACCTTAAAAATCACATAAAAAGCGGCGAATTCGCTCCGCTCTATCTCTTTGCGGGCGAGGAAAGCTACCTTATGCGCCATTATCTTTCCCTCGTTAAGGGAAAGCTTTTAAACGGCTTTGAGGATATGGACCTTTCGGTCTTTGACGGGAAAAAGACAGGTCTTTCCGATTTCGACGAGGCAGTCTGCTCCTTCCCCTTTGCCGCAAGCCGCAAGCTCGTGGTAATAAAAGACCTTTCCCTGGCAAAGTCAAACGAGATAGTAAGCTATCTTGCAAAGGAGGGCGTTCCCGAAAGCGCAACCGTCATAGTTTACGAGGAGACCCCCGCCGTTTCTGCCACAAGCGACGAGGCAAAGCGGTTTGCAAAGGATACCGGCGCCGTCGTTTGCTCCTTTGACCCCCTTAAGGAGTCGGAGCAGACCGATTGGATAATCCGCTATTTTGCCGCGGCAAAGAAAAACGTCTCAAGGCAGAACGCCGAGCTTATTGTTTCCTATCTTCCCGCCGTGCAGGACCTTATCAAAAACGAGTGCGACAAGCTCATTTCCCGTTGCGAAAGAAACGAGATACGCCGCGAGGATATTGTTGAAATGATAGTGCCGTCGGTTGACAGCAAGGGCTGGCAGCTCTCGGCGGCAATAGTTAACAACGACGTAAAGGGCGCCCTTAAGCTTATTGATGACCTCTACGTTATGAAGACCGACGAGTCGGTGATCGCCGCCTCGGTTTATCGCGCATATTCCGATATGCTTGCGGTGAAAACGGCAGTGCTTTCGGGTAAAAACCCCGCCGCGGCAGAGAGCTTGACCAAGCTAAAGCCCTTCGTTTGCCAGAAATACGCCGCCGCCGTTAAGGATCTTCCCCTTTCCTACTTTTCAAAATGCCTTTCGGACTGTCTGGAGTGCGACAGGGACCTCAAAAGCAAGTCGATAGACAAAAGAGCAAGGATAGAAACGCTTATAGTAAAGGCGTCCGTGATGAGAAATGAAAGATAAAATAGCTTTGAGTCAGGCGGTGATCGTAGAGGGAAAATACGATAAAATAAAGCTTTCCTCCGTCTGCGACGCCCTTATAGTTGAAACGGGCGGCTTCAATATCTTCAAAAGCCGTGAAACGCTTGACTATATCCGCCGTCTTGCCCGCGAGCGCGGAATAATAATTCTCACCGACCCCGACGCCGCCGGATTTAAAATAAGGGCCTACATCGGCGGTGCTGTGACCGAGGGCGGCGTTTACCACGCCTATCTGCCGTCGGTCAAGGGCAAGGAAAGAAGAAAGGAGCTCCCCGGCAAGGAGGGCTTGCTCGGCGCCGAGGGAATAGATGCAAAAACCGTTACGGAGGCTCTTTTGGCGGCAGTCCCCAAAGGCGAAGGGAGCACCGACGTAAAGGATTTTATCCCCCTTACCAAGGCAGATCTTTTTGAGTTTGGCTTCTTCGGAAAAGAGGAAAGCTCGGAAAGACGCCGTGAGCTTTTGGAAAGGCTCGGCCTTCCCTTAAGACTTTCGTCAAACGCTCTTTTAAAATATCTCAACACGGCAAAAATAGGTAAGGAAAGCCTTTTTTAAAAAATTATGTTGATTTTTCAGCGTTTTATGGTATAATTATTAAAAAAGAATTCGGTGCGTGAAGTGCCGCCTTCGGCAGGAGCAGTCGGGCGGACGAAAGAGGATCTCCTCTGCGGTGCCGTTTTCCCGTTCCGCCGAAAGATAATATAAGGCGGCTTGGTATTCTGTCAAGGCCGCCTTTTCAATTTCTTTTTGCGGATTTGCAGAAAGGAATTGATATTATGGCAAGGAAAAAGAAAAGGCTCGTTCTGGCGGATATTACCGCCGTGGCAATGTTTATCGCGCTCGGCACCGCGCTTTCGTTTTTGGTGGTGCAAATACCTATAGGCGGCGTGCTTATAAAGCAGTTTTCGGTGTGGCTCGTAACTCTCTACGCCGTCACTCTTCTTTACGGCGCCCCTGCGGGAATGGCGGCAGGCTTTTTATGCGACCTCTTTTCAACCCTCTTTAACCCCACGGGCGGTGCATACAATCCCGCCTTTGCGGCGGCACACGTCGTTGCGCCCGTTGTAATTTGGCTCATTTCGTGTGTGATTCTGAAAAGGTCAAAGGGCTTTATAAGATATCCCGTTACCGTTTTGATAACCCAAGCCCTCGTTTATCTCCCGATAAACACCTTTCTTATATGGTTTTTCTTCTCATCAAAGGGCTTTTTCGAGCTTTTAGCTGCAAGAAGCATCTCGCTTATCGTTGAAATTCCCGTATTTTCCATCTTGCTCATCGTGATCATGCCGATTCTTCAAAGGCTTAAGAATAAATTACACAGTTAAAGATATACTATTTATAAAGGAGATTTTGAAATGGCAGTTATTCATCTTACCAAGGACGATTTTGAAAAGGTAATTACCGAAAACGAAACTGTTTTGGTTGATTTTTGGGCGGCGTGGTGCGGTCCCTGCAGAATGCTCGGTCCCGTTATCGACGAGATATCGGAGGAGAGAAGCGACGTCTGCGTTTGCAAGGTAAACGTTGACGAGGAGGAGGAGCTTGCCGCAGAGTTCGGCATTATGAGCATTCCCACCGTTATCGTTTTCAAAAACGGCGAGCCCGTTAAAACGAGCATGGGCGCAAAGCCCAAGGCGGCAATTCTTGCCCTGCTTGACTGAAAAATCAACAAGCTCCCACTCGAAAGGTGGGAGCTTTTTTTATGAATAATTAAGGTGGCGGCGGTGGAACGCGCTCTTACACGCCGAAGCCGCGGGGCGCCTTCTCGCTTACGCCGCGGGGGGCATACAAACGGTTTGCACGGATTTTTTGGGGTG
>JAZQKU010000074.1:0-5188 GCA_045542315.1 Eubacteriales bacterium
GCCTTACGCATAAGAAATAGCAAAGGGAGCGAAGCGACGTTTGCATTTCGCTTAAGCGTAAGGCGGCTTGTGATTATTTTATTCTCGTGAGCATAGGGGAGCCTTCCCCTTAAAAAGATTCTTTTCCCCCTTTTCTCATCTTTGAGAAAAGGGGAGCCTCCCGCGGCTTGAGCGGGAAGAGGCGCCCCGCGGCTTGAGCGGAAAAGAAGGAGAAAAGCCTCTGCGGCTTGCAAGCGAAAAAAACAAAAAGGAAACGGCGGTAAACCGTTTCCTTTGATTTTCGGTGTTTAATAAAAAAGTCTTTTTCTTATTTCCTCTTGCCAATCCTTCTTGCTTTGCAAAAGCGCAAATGCCGCGGCAAACACCGCCCCGACTATAAGCACGTAGAGCGACCAGTGGAAGACGGCGACTTCAAAAACGAAAAGGTCTATTGCCGTTTCGATCCCCACAGTAAGAACTCCTATGCAAAGAGAGGTTGAAGCCGCCTTGTGAAGAGGGGCAACCGTCCTTTTACGGTAGATGAAAGCCATTATCATCGTTGCGGCAAAGGTAAGCGCCATTATCGGCACCGCAAGCTCGAAATACCATTTGAAGCCGTCGTTAAGCCATGCAATGAGGGCGACGTATATCGCCGATGCTGCGGCGTTGGAAACAAGATAGAGATAAGGTCTTTGCCTTTTGTAAAGAAGCGGGAGCAGAACGTAAACGAAGAGGCAGGCAAGCGCCCCCACAACGTAAAGCGACCAGCTTAAGCTGTGATTTACCGCAATATTGCACAAAACGGTAACGGCGGCGGGTAAAATAAGAAGAAGCGAGGCAAGACGCACGCCGAATTTATAATCTATCTTCTTCATAACGGTATCAATTCTCTCGGGATAGGGCTTGGTTTCGGGCTCCTTCCAGGGAGAAACGGGGTTTACAACGGGAGTATTGCAAAGCGGACAGCTTCTTTCGGCTTCCGCAAGCTCAACACCGCAATTTACACAGTAGCTCATATCTTCACCTCTACCTGTTGCTTTCTATTTTAACGTGGACTCCGTCCTTTACCAAAAGACGGCAAAATTCTCTTTCAACGTCGGCATTCACTATCGAGCGCACCATATTTACCGTGGTAACGCCGCCGAAGCTTATCATTGCAAACGCCGAGGGGTTTTTCGAAAGGGCGCCGAGCATAAAGTCAAAGCGCTCTATAAAGGGGTCCATCTCATTGGGAAGGTTTACCTTTCCGAGATTTGAGAGGGTGGTTGCCGACCCGATATCGCCGTTTTTCTTAAATTCCATTTTAAGCACAACGTTCTTTAAAAAGAGCGGCACTATTCTTACAAGCGGGTTTCGCTCGTCGCCGACGTTTGCCGAAATTTTTGTGTTTAAATATTTTTCGGTGGCGAAAAGTCCCATCTGATGACGGACGGTGTTTGCGATCTCGTCAAAGGTGTATTCTCCGAGACCGTAATCAACGCCGACGTTTACAAACTCGGCAAAGTTGCGAAGAGTTTTTGCGCCGTAGAATTTTCTTAAGTTTACGGGAACGCATACCTTGACGGGCAAGCGGCGCTCCTTCTTTTTTCTTTCGGTAAGCTGGACGGCGTGGTAGGCCACGATAAGCTGTGAAACGAGATATTCCGTCATACTTATTCCTCTTACACGGGCGCGCTTCAAAAGCTCCTCGGTGGAAACTATTGCGGTAACCACGTTTATAATTCCGCTTTCTTCTTTTTTGCCCTTCTGGCGGTAGGAAACCTCTTTTTTGCGCTTTTGGCGTATCTTTCTGGCATATTTGAGGTAGCAATCCTCAAGCTCCTCGGGTAAGGGCTCTTCGGAGCAATCTAAAATTCCCTCGCCGCGCGGTATCTTGACGCCGTATTTCAGCTCGAGATACTCCGCTAAAAGCGTTTTTAAAAAGATAAGACCTCCCGTTCCGTCGGTGAGCACGTGGAAAAATTCAAGCGCTATTCGGTTTTCGTAATAACGCACGCGGAAGCAATATCCGCCCGTTTTGCGGAAATCGAAGTTGGCGCAGGGATTTTTAACGTCCTTCTCCGGCAGGGGAGGCTCCTTTATGGGGTCAAGATAATACCAGAAAAAGCCGCGGCGAAGCCTTAAGCACATTGAGGGAAATCTCCTTGCGGTTCTTTCCTCGGCAAGCCTTAAAAGCTCGGGATCGACCTTCTCGGTAAGCGACGCGGAAAGGCGAAAGGTGGCCATCCAGCCACCCGAACGGGAGGCCGGATATATCTTTGCCGCATTGTCGAGCTTCAACCAGCTCTTTTTCTGTAAATTATCGTTCATTCAAGATAAAATCCTTAATCTTTTGTTTTGCAATTTCCGCCTCGGCGGTGGGATAAAGCGGATAAACGTGCCACATTCCCTTTTCGAGATGCAGCTCGTAGTCAACTCCGCCGCGAATGAGAGCCGACACGGTAAGCAGACTGTCGGAGTGCAAAAGCTCCTCTGTGCCCGCAATTACCAAAACGGGCGGAAAGCCCGTAAAATCGCCGTAAACGGGAGAAATAAAGGGGTTTTTCGGGTCGTTTTCCCCGATATACTGCCTTGCGAAATTCTTAAGGCTCTCGGCGCTTAAGGTCGGATCGGTCTTTGTGTTTGTGAGATAGGAAACGCCCGAAAAGGAAAGGTCGCTCCACGGAGAGATGACCGCAAAAAGGTCGGGCATAATTCCCTTTTCTTCCTTTATTTTCAAACCGAGCGCAAGCGAAAGGCCGCCGCCCGCAGACTCTCCCACAACCGCGATTTTTCGCGTAGGAAACATCTCCCTTAGCCTGTTATAGGCAAAAAGTGCGTCGTCAAGCGCGGCGGGATAGGGGTTTTCGGGGGCTTTTCGGTAGTTTACGCACAAAACGGGAGCAAAAAGCATTTCCGAAAGGGTGCCGCCAAAGCTTTTTGCATAGCTTATGCCGCCCGAAACGTAGGCTCCGCCGTGAAGATAAAGCACGGCAAGCTCGCCGTTTTCACCGTTTTTCGGGCAGGCAAGCGCCGCCTCGAAATTATCAAACTGCTCGAAACTAAACTCCACCCTTCCCGAAAGAGAGCGGATTCCTATTGCTCCGAGACGCTCCTGCCCCTTTCGCATAAGCGGAAGTGAGGTGCCGTTAAAGGCACCCTTTACCGTATTCAAAAGCTTTTCAAGAAGTCTTGTCTGAAGCTGCATTACTCTGCCTTACCTATTTTCTTGTGGTTTTCCATCTGGAGATAGGCGTTTATAAAGCCGTCTATCTCGCCGTCCATAACTGCGTTTATGTTGCCCATTTCGTAGTCGGTTCTGTGGTCCTTTGCAAGGGTGTAGGGCATAAAGACGTAGGAGCGTATCTGGCTTCCCCATGCGATATCCTTGTGGGTGCCTCTTATATCCTCTATCTTTTCAAGATGCTCTCTTTCCTTTATCTCAATAAGCTTTGAGCGGAGCATTCTCATTGCGACCTCACGGTTCTGGTGCTGGCTTCGCTCAACCTGGCAGGCGCAGACGATTCCCGTGGGAATATGGGTAATTCTTACCGCCGAGTCGGTCTTGTTGACCTTCTGACCGCCCGCACCGCTTGAACGGTAGGTATCTACCTTGATATCGTCGGGCTTGATATCGACCTCGACCGAGTCGTCGATTTCGGGCATAACGTCAACCGAAGCAAAGGAGGTGTGACGTCTTCCCGACGAATCGAAGGGAGAAACGCGGACAAGACGGTGAATGCCCGCCTCGCTCTTCAAAAATCCGTAGGCGTTCTGACCCTCGATGAGTATGCTTGCGCTCTTTATGCCCGCCTCATCGCCGTCGGTATAGTCAAGTATCTTGTAATCGAAGCCGCTTCTTTCGGCAAAGCGGGTGTACATTCTGTAAAGCATTTCGGCCCAGTCCTGCGCCTCGGTGCCGCCTGCGCCGGCGTGGAAGGTTATAATGGCGTTACTGTTATCGTACTCGCCCGAAAGGAGGGTGGAAAGCTTTTGCTTTTCATATTCCTTTTCGAAATCCTCAACCGCCTTTTTGACGTTTTGAAGCTCGCTTTCGTCGTCAAACTCAATGCAAAGCTCAACGAAGGCAAAGGCATCGTCATACATTTTGCACAAGGTTTCGTATTCGAGAAGCTTATCCTTCATATTTTTAAGGAGCTTTAAGGTCTTCTGACCCTCCTCCATATTCTGCCAGAAGGATTCGTCGGCAGTTTGCTTTTCAAGACGCTCTATCTCCGCCTTTACCTTGTCGATGCCGATGGCGACGCCGAGCATTTCAAGGTCGGATTTCATATTAACGAGTGTAAGTCTGAGTTCGTCAAATTCTACCATAATTATCTCCAAATAAAACGAAATTATTTCTGGGTCGAGTCGGGAAGAGAGTCGATAACGTCGGGAGCGGTTTCGGTGTAGATTCTGCAAGGAACCTCGGAGCCGTCGGCAACCTTAACGAGGGTGTAGGTTATCTCTTCCTTTAAAAGAGTTTCGGAGCCGTCAAATTCAGCCTTGACTCTTATGTTTTTTGCGATATATTCGCCCTTTTCGCCGTATTCCTTAAGAAGCTCGCCATCGTTGGCGCCGTCAAAGGAAACGTCAACCTTTACGATCTCTCCCTCAACCGAGTGAGAGAATGCGGTGATTATAAGGTCCTCGTAATCGAAGTCTGCGCCGAG
The DNA here is from genome assembly GCA_045542315.1 of Eubacteriales bacterium. Classification (GTDB taxonomy): domain Bacteria; phylum Bacillota; class Clostridia; order Oscillospirales; family RGIG5299; genus RGIG5299. Next base: position 4,632 of record JAZQKU010000074.1, read on the forward strand.
CTTGATTCTGGTGTGAGTGATCTCGTCGGAAGCAATTCTTTCAAGAATGGGACCTGCAAAGCCCGTCTGGGGGATAGCCACGGTCTCGCCCTCGCAGGTGAAGGTGTAGCTTGAGGTGCCGCCGAAATGCTCAACGAGATAAACCTCGCCGTTTTTCTTCGTCAGCTTATCGAAGGTGAAATATCCGGGGCCCTGCGGCTGGAAGAAGGACAAAACGGTGTTAAGGGTGACGTCGCCCTCGGTGTAATCTCTTTTGATCTCAACGTTAAGGTAAGAAATTCTTACCGAAAGAGCCGAAAGAAAATCGTCAAAGGCGGTCTGCTGCTCTGCGGTGAGGGTGATGGAAACGGGAGGATTCGAGGAGGGCTCTTCGCTCGAGGTGTTTCCGCCGTTACCGTTACATGCCGAAAAAGCAAAAAGCACGAGTACCGCCGCAATTATTAAAGAAAGTTTTTTCATCATAGCACAATTCTCCAATATAATAGATTTAATAATAATATATTTTACAATATTTTTTCCTTAAAAGCAAGTTTTAATTGTAAAAAATCGGTAAGGGC
>JAZQKU010000075.1:0-73943 GCA_045542315.1 Eubacteriales bacterium
TAAAGTTTTTAAAAAAATCTGAATGAAAACCCCCCCGCTTTTAAAAAGGCTTGGGCTTTCGTCACCTTGCACAAATTGACCCCTCGTTTTTTGTGCAGGCTGCACAAAATTATTGTTTTACAATAAAAAAGGATTGACAAACACAAAAAGCCGTGCTATAATGAAATTAAAGAAAAACCCATCAAAGGAAAATTTGGAGGTTGGTTTAATTGAAAAAGGTAATAATAAGCGCAACCGCAGTTGTACTGGGGATTTTGTTGATTTTTACCGCAGTTGTTTTTTCCAATCCCGCAAACATTACCACAATAAAGCTTTATATAATATCCCGACAATGCTTTCTTGAAAAGGAAACCTTTAAAGAGCACGAGCAATCGCTCGATATCGTAGTCGAATTTATTGAGGGTTATCGGGATAAGGTGCCTGAAAACGGAAGAATATATTTTGGAATAGAAAGAAGTGTTTTAAAAAACAAATATATATCGCTCCATTTAGAGGAAGAAAATATAAAAATAACGCTTACAGAGGCGCAACAACAAGCCTTTGCAGACGTTTCTGATTTATTTCACGATTTCGGCGGCTACATAGAAACGATATATTTTTATCCCGACGGAACTATATGGTTTTCCAACTTTAAATATCGTGAAGATATAGTTTATTCTCCAAACAAAAGACCGAGGAAATTTCACAGTGAAAACGCAAGCGGCGTTCCCGTGGTTTATGAAATTGATTCTGATTGGTATACGGTATCGCTTACGGGCAGCTTTTGGGATCTCTTGAAAGTGTTGCTTTCAAATAGTTTTAAATAAAGCTTTTGGTATTGACAGATTGGATGGTGTTGACCGAAACGCAAAAAACGCCATTGCGCAAGCCTTCACCGATTATTTGTTAGAAAAAATTTATGAAGAGCAAAGTTATTAGGGGAGTTTGGTTATGAAAACTTTTTTATTCTTTATATGGATGCTTATGTTACCGCTTTCGTTAATCCTGCTTTTTGTTTTACTTATATCTTTAATTGTATTTATCGTAGCGAAAATGAAAAAGGAATCAAACGAAGGAAAAAACACAAGGCTAAAGTTTTTCAAAAAAATAATAATTATATCTTCCGTATCTGCGGTTGTATCTGCGGCGTGTTTTTTCGTACCGCTTTATGTTGCAACGAAGGATATAAACGTCAATTTGGAAACTACGGCAAAGCTGACAGAAGAAGAAACGGTGACGATACGTTTTTATTATACGGGGTTTGACGGAGAGTACACTTTTACTGTTTTCAGTAAAAATAAGTTGTATAAATCGATAGGAGAAGATGAGCTTTCCTCTGTAAACCAATCACTTATTACGGATATAAAAGACCGTAAAGACAATAGTTGGAAAAAGGTTTTGCTTCTTCGCGAAGAAGAGGACGGCACAAAGGTTTACAGCTTGCTTTGGAATGAATATAGGTTGTATCTTTACCCAAGCGGTGAAATGAAAGTAAAGCCGGCAACGCAAGAAACAGCAAATAAATGAATCCCCCACAAAGACAAAAGCCACCTTTAAAGGTGGCTTTAAATTTTTTAAACGGGTGCCTTTTTCAGTCAATCACCGTGGGGGTCTTTCCTATGCCGAGGGCTTGCGAGGTGATCGCCTGCCAGCTGTTACAGCCGCAGATGCCGTCAACCGAAAGACCGTTTTCGCTTTGAAAGCGGCGAAGCGAGGAGAGGGTGCGGCTTCCGAAGATGCCGTCGAGCCCCGAGCCGGTGTAGCCAAGAGCATTCAGGGCGTCCTGCAGAATAAGTACGTAAACGCCGCGGCTTCCGTAGGAAACGGTTATATACCCTCCGCTTTTGCAGGCGGGCGGAGAAAGACGTCTGTCGAAATGTACCCAGGTGGGAGTAAGGCTTCTGGGCTCAACGTAGCTCCAGCGCCCGAAGCTTCTTGCAGAGTTCCAAAGGGTGCGGCGGGCGGCGGCGGAAAGCACCTGACCGCAATCGAAGGCGCCGCCCGCGTAGTGCTGGCTTTGCTTGCCGTGACCGCCCTCCCAGATCCGCTTGAAGGCATATCCCACGGGGATAGCACGCCCGTAATAGCGGCGAAAGGCAACAAAGGTCTCTATAAAGCGGCGGTCCGACCAGATGACGTTTGCCCGCGAGGAGCCTCTGAATTCGCCGACGGTGAGAATTGTGCCCGAGGTATAGGGCATGGGAGAGGAGAGAGAACGGTAATATCTTTCGATTCGGTTGGTGGCGTTGTTGTATATCAGAACGGTAGTCATTTGAGATCCTCCAAAAGAACGGTTTACCTTTATTTTATGCCGCAAAAGAGGATTTTGTTATTCTTTTTCTTGACTTATTCTTTAGATTATTGTAAAATTTATAGTGGTATATTATATATAGCAAAGGTGTATTTTTATGAAATGCAACAGCTGCGGAAAAGAAATCAAGGAATTCGACGTCGTCTGCTCAAATTGCGGAGCCGACGTTAATAAAAGCGAAATAACGGTAATGGAGCCGGCGGGAGAGGAAAAGGCTGAGAAAACTCCGTTAAACCGTCGCGCAGGCACTCTTGCCCTTGGCATAATTTTGCTTTCGGTAATATCGTTTATCGCGGTTTTAGCGGTCTTTATAGGCTCGGCGGGCAAAAAGTCGGCAAACTTCACCTACGCACCCGTCAGAGTGGGCGACACCGTTTTTTACAACACGGGTGAAAACTTTGTGAGAAAAAACTCGGCAACCGATGAGATAATGGCGTCGCGCTTTGTAAACGGCAATCCCATAAGCTTTGCCGTTATAGGAAAAAATATCTGCTATATTTCCGAAAACAGTCTTTACAAAACGGATTTTTCACTTGAGGGTGAGAAAAAGCTTATTGACGATGCGACGTGCGCCGTCATTTGGAAAAACGAGATATATTTTATCCCCGCCTCAAACCCCTCGCAGTTAAAAAAGTGCAGCCTTAACGGTAAAAACGTAAGGCTTGTCACCGTTTTGGGTGACGGCGACAGGGCGCCTGCCCTGAAGATGGCGGCATCAAAGGGCGTTATCTACGTTTTGAAGGGCGAAAAGCTATATCTTTTTAACGCCGAAAGGGAAGAGCTTTCGGTTATGTTTGAGGGAAAAAGCCCCGTTTCATCTCTCTTTTTTGCAAAGGAAAACGGAGCCGTGGTTTATAAGGACGGCGTAAACAGGCTTTATTTAAGCGGTATGCAAAGCGGAAGCTTCAACGCCTCGGTTTCTGCCTCGGCCGTGTGGAACAGAAGCGTTTACGGTGCAGTCGTATCCGATAACGGGCTTACGGCGGGTGCGGTAAACGTAAATAAGGGAACGATGACCGAGAGCTTCAAGCTGACGGCAAACGGTGAGATAAAAATAATCGACGTAAATGCCGACGGCAAGGGCTTCTTCATCTTCGCCTCGGTAAACGAGGGCGGGATCGTCCGCTACGGCGTTTATGAAATAACCGTAAGCGGCGGCAGTAAGGTAATTTATTCAAATATTTCTGAAATATAAAAAAGGAAGTGCTTAAAATGGAAAGACGCGACAAGGAAAACTACTATCTCGACATTGCGGAAACGGTGCTTGAAAGAGGTACCTGCCTCCGCAGAAACTTCGGTGCGATAATCGTTAATAACGATATTATCATCTCCACCGGCTACACAGGTGCGCCGAGAGGCAGAAAAAACTGCATCGACCTCGGAAAATGCATTCGTGAGGAGCTTAAAATAAACAGAGGTGAAAGATATGAGCTTTGCCGCTCGGTTCACGCCGAGGCAAACGCGATCATCGCCGCCAAAAGAGAGGAAATGCTCGGCGCAACTCTTTACCTTGTTGGCAGAGAGATGAAGACGGGCGAGCTTATGAGTGACGCAAACTCCTGCGCAATGTGCAAGCGTCTTATCATCAACGCGGGCATTTCTCGCGTAGTTATAAGAAACGACAGAGAAAAATATACCGTCGTTGACGTCCGCGACTGGATCTACAAGGACGATTCTCTCGGAGAAAGCTTCGGCTACTGATTTTTAGTTTAAAAGGAAGTGATCTTCCGTGTATGCAACCGTGTGGTCAATAGGACTTACGGGAATATCGGGGCAAAAGGTAAAGATAGAGGCGGATTTTGCAGAGGGCAAATCCTCCTTTGATATCGTCGGCCTTCCCGACGCCGCCGTTAAGGAGTCGAAGGAGCGGGTACGCTTCGCGATGTTAAACAGCGGATATATCTTCCCCGAGGGAAAGATAACGGTAAATCTTGCGCCCGCTTGCGTGAGAAAGGAAGGCTCGGCGTTTGACCTTGCCGTATGCCTTGCTCTTACGATAGCAAGCGGTCAGGCCGCTCCCGCCTCCGATAAGACCGCCTTTTTGGGTGAGATTTCATTAAACGGCGAGCTTGTTGCAACGAAGGGAATTCTCCCTGCGGTAATGTCTGCAAAGGAGCTTGGCTTTGAGGAGATAATAATTCCCGCCGCAAACGCTCTTGAGGCAGCGGCGGTAAGAAATACGGGCGCACGCGCCGCATCCTCTCTTCCCGAGGCAGTGGCGCATATTTCAGGGAAAAAGCCTATTCCCGAAATTGAATATTTGCCCTTTGCACCCACCCACTCGGTTGACAGCGCCTTTGATTTTGCCGACGTAAAGGGGCAGATAATGGCAAAAAGGGCAATGGAGATAGCCGCCGCGGGCGGTCATAACCTGTTGCTTATTGGACCTCCCGGCTCGGGAAAGAGCATGCTTGCCAAGCGGCTTCCCTCAATTATGCCGCCGATAAGCTATAACGAGGCCATCGAAACCACTAAAATATATTCGGTTGCGGGTCTTCTTTCAAAGGAAACGCCCGTTATAACCGAGCGACCCTTCCGTTCGCCTCACCATACCGCCACCGTTGCGGGGCTTACGGGCGGCGGCTCGGTGCCGCGTCCCGGAGAAATATCGCTTGCCCATAACGGAGTGCTGTTTTTAGATGAGCTTCCCGAATTTCAAAAGACCGCTCTCGAGGTGCTTCGTCAGCCGCTTGAGGACGGAAAAATAACGATAGCGCGCGCCGCGGTAACCGTTTCTTACCCTTCGGATATTCTCGTGGTCGCGGCGATGAACCCCTGCCGCTGCGGATATTACGGTCACCCCACGAGAAAATGCGTTTGCAGTAAGGACGCCGTTTCGAATTATCTTCAGCGCGTTTCGGGTCCGCTTCTTGACAGGCTCGACCTTCACGTTGAGGTGCCTGCCGCGCCGTTTGAGGATTTGAGCAGCAAGGCGCTTTCGGAAAGCTCGGAGAGCATAAGAAAAAGAGTTACGGAGGCAAGAGAGCGAAGCCTTGAAAGATGCACCGCCGCAGGCGTTCAGTCCAACGCCCGCCTTTCGGGTAAGGCGCTTTCGGAGGCGGCAAGGCTTGACAGTCAAAGCGAGGCGTTTTTGAAAAACGTCTTTGAAAAGCTTGCCCTCACCGCAAGATCATACGATAAGATTTTACGAATCGCCCTTACGGTAAGCGATTTGAACGGAAACAAAGATGTAACGAAGGCGGATATCGCCGAGGCGTTACAGTACCGCAGTCTTGACAGAAAGTATTGGAGCAGATAAAATGAGGCTTACCGATATAAACGAAATAAAGAGGCTTGCCGGAAAGCACGGCTTTCGGTTTTCAAAAACCCTCGGTCAGAACTTTCTTACCGATGAGGAGGTGGTTGAGGAGACCGCTTTTGCTTCCGCCGAAAACGGAGTAAAATACGTCCTTGAGGTAGGTCCCGGCTTCGGAGTGCTTACCGAAAAGCTTTCGAAGCAGTATGAAAAGGTGGTTGCGGTTGAAATAGACCGCGCTGTTTTGCCGGTTTTGGAGGAAACTCTTGCAAACTGCGAAAACGTCACCGTTATTAACGCCGACGTTATGAAAACAGACCTTCACGCCCTTATAAACGAGCATTTTGAGGGTGGGCCGATAAACGTTGCGGCGAATTTACCCTACTACATAACAACCCCCGTTATAACCTCGCTTCTGGAATCGGGCGCGAATATCGCCTCGATAACCGTTATGGTGCAAAAGGAGGTTGCCGACAGGCTCGTAGCCGCTCCCGGCTCGAAGGACTGCGGTGCGATAACCGCCGCAGTGGCTTACAGAGCAAGAGCGAAAAAGCTTTTTGACGTGCCGCCCGAAAGCTTTATTCCCGCGCCGAAGGTCACCTCAAGCGTTATAAAGCTTGAAATGCTTTCGGAGCCTGCGGTAAAGGTTTTTGAGGAAAAATTATTTTTTGAAATTATCAAAGCGGCTTTCGCCCAAAGAAGAAAGCAGCTTTCAAACTCCCTTGCAAACGCATTTCCGCGCTTCTCGAAGGAAACGGTGCAAAGGGCAATAGAGCAAGCGGGGCTTTCCCCCGACGTGCGCGGCGAAAAGCTTACTCTTGATGATTTTGCCGCAATAAGCGATTTTTTATCCAAAGGAGATAATATATAAATGGACTACATTTTTTCAGACAGAATTTCGGGCTTAAAGCCGAGCGCAATAAGAGAAATACTCAAATACGGCTCCGATCCTAAAATGATAGCATTTTCTGCGGGCAACCCCGCTCCCGAGTCGTTTCCCGTTTCCGAAATGAAGGAGATCTCGGCGGAGATATTCGACACGATGCCCTCGCTTGCCCTTCAGTACGGCATTACCGAGGGATACACTCCCCTTCGTGAGAAGGTAAGGGCGCGCCTTATTAAAAAATTCGAAAGCGTTTCCGATAACGATGAGGTGATCATCACGTCGGGCGGTCAGCAGGGGCTTGAGCTTGCCTGCAAGGTGCTTTGCAACGAGCACGACACGGTGCTTTGCGAGGACCCCTCCTTTATAGGCGCTTTAAACTCCTTCCGTTCCTATAACGTAAACCTCGTCGGCGTTGAAACCGACTCGGAGGGTATTATAATCGAAAGGCTTGAGGAGGCACTCAAAAAAGAGAAAAACGTGCGCTTCCTTTACACTATTCCCACCTTCCACAACCCCACGGGAAAGACTCTTTCTCTTGAAAGAAGAAAAGCGATATATGAGCTTGCCTGCAAATATAATATAATTATCCTTGAGGATAACCCCTACGGCGAGCTTCGCTTCAAGGGAAAAGACGTTCCCACGATAAAGTCGATGGATAAAGAGGGCAGAGTTATCTATGCGGGAAGCTTCTCGAAGATACTTTCTGCGGGAATACGAATCGGCTTCGTTTCGGCGCCGAAGGAGATAGCGTCAAAGATGACGGTTGCAAAGCAGGTGTCCGACGTTCACACCAATCAGTTCTTCCAGATACTTGCCGACAAATATCTTGAAAAATACGATCTCGATACCCATATTGCAAAAATAAGAGAGCTTTATTTCAAAAAGGCGTCGCTTATGAGAAACGGGCTTTTGGAAAGCTCGAAGGGAATTTCAGATAAGGTAAGCTACACCGACCCCGAGGGCGGTCTCTTTATGTGGGCAGAGCTTCCCAAGGGCTTTGACGTTATAGCTTTCTCGAAGGTGCTTCTTGAAAACTGTGTTGCGATAGTCCCCGGCGTTGCCTTTGCGGCAGATCCCTCGGTGCCCGTTTCGGCATTCCGCTTAAACTACTCCACTCCCTCCGATGAGCAGATCATAAAGGGAACCGAAATAGTGGGCAAAGAGCTTGCAAAATTACTTTAAGAGGTGAAAATATATGGCAAAAATTGATTTTAACGCCAAAAAAGGCTTTATCTCCGATATGGACGGCGTTATCTATCACGGTAACAAAATTCTTCCCGGAGTTGCCGAGTTTATTGAGTGGTTAAGCACCGAGAAAAAGGAATATCTTTTTCTCACAAACAACTCGAGCTACACCCCATTGGAGCTTCAGTATAAGCTTAAGAGAATGGGACTTGAGGTCCCCGAGCATCATTTCTACACCAGCGCACTTGCAACCGCAAGCTTTTTAAAGGATCAGGCGCCCGGTTGTTCGGTTTACGTTATAGGTGAGGCAGGTCTTACCCACGCTCTTTATGAGGTGGGCTGCACGATGAACGAAGTAAACCCCGATTACGTTGTTGTGGGTGAAGGTAAAACCTATACGTTAGACACCCTTACCAAAGCAACCAACCTCGTTTTGAAGGGCGCAAAGCTTATCGGTGCAAATTCCGATATTTCGGGTCCCATCGAAAACGGCATTGCTCCCGCTTGCCGCGCTCTTGTTGCACCTATTGAAATGGCGGCAGGCGTTGAGGCGTATTTCTGCGGCAAGCCCAATCCTCTTATGATGCGCTCGGCTCTTAAGAAGCTCGGCGTTCACTCGGAGGAGGCGGTTCTCGTGGGTGACAGAATGGATACCGACGTAGTTTCCGGTCTTGAATCGGGTATGTCGACCGTTTTGGTGCTTTCGGGCATTTCAACTCCCGAAACTCTCAAAAGCTACGGCTACGGCCCCTCAATGGTGCTTGACGGCGTAGGCGACATCGTTAAAATTGCAAAGGAAGGATAACCGAAATTTATCTGTTGACAGCGGCTTTTTCTTTTGATATAATAAAAATAATCCTATAAGAAAGGTAAGACTTATAATGAAAAAACTCACAGTTATCACACTCGTAATGGCACTTTTACTCGCACTTTGCTTTTCGGGTAATGCGGCGGCGCTTCCCGAGGGCTGGATCCACACCGAAGAGGGCGGTGCATCGGCAAACAACTTTTATTTAAACGATGACGGCTCCGTTTCAATGGGATGGGGCAACCCCGACGTTTATTGGGCAAACCTCGGCGTAGCCTACGATGTTTCGGAGTTTAACAACAACTACACCGCAACGGTTGACGTTTACGTTCCCTCAAAGGTAATAAACGGAGAAACCGTTATTACCGGTGCTCCCGTAATCGGCGTTAAAGCAAACTTTGACGGCGGCGTTGAGAAAAACTGGATCCCCTCCTTTGCCTTCAAGCTCGTAAACTACGAGGGAGCCCCCAATATCGATCCTTCTGCGTTTGAAAACTGGGGCGGCACCTGGAACGTAGTTGAAATCTGGGACTGCGCCCTGACCGGAACCTCGGTTACCCCCTCCTGCACCTTCTTCTCCGACCTCAATATCGTTGCGGGCGGCTGGAATAAGGTAACTATCGTCGTTAAGGGCGACTACGTCGGCTGTGTTATAAACGGTCAGGTAGTTCTTGATGCGGTTGAGATACTCAATGCAAACGGAAACTATTTCGTGCTCGGCTCAAACGGTGACTGCGGTGATAAGGCAAATATGCCCTCATACAAAAACCTTATAATCAAATCAAATGATGATTCCGTTGCAACGCTCACGGCGTTTACCGTTGATGAAAACGCGGAAATTCCCGAAATTCCCAACCTCTATTTCCCCTCGGTGACCACCAAACCCGAATCGAGCGAGCCTGCTCCCTCCACTCCCGATTCCTCGATAACCATTCTTCCTCCCGCTGAAAATAAGGGCGGCTGCGGAAACAAAGCATAATAATTGAAATAAAACTCCCACCCGAGAGGGCGGGAGTTTTTTAATGAATGAAGAATAATAAACAGTTAAGGTCAAGAGCGGTTTAAACGAAATAAAAAACGGCTTTACCTTATTGGGTGATGTCCTTATCGGAGAAATAAAATAAGGGTATGGGCATAGCCGGAGGCAGTTGTTAAACAAATGCGAAACTGGCGATAAAAACAGAAGAGAGAGTAATGCGGGAACAAATTTCCGTGAAGCTCTCTCTTCTCTGCTTTATAGGTGAGTGATATTGCCCTTCGGGCAGTGATATTGTTCGGCTTTGCCTCGCAGTGATATTCTATTCGCCTTAAAACTTGCGAAGCAAATATCACTCGGCGACAGCCGAATATCACTGCGCAGCAATAGAACTCGCCGCAGGCGAATAGAACTGGCGTGATACTCCGTTAAGAGTATCACGCCATTGGCAAAGCCGTTTTGTTATTTGTGAATTATAACTCTTTTCGCGTAGATCTGACCGGGATAGCTCATCATTATCTGACCGCTGTATTCCACCGTGATAACCGTGCCCTCGGAAATATCTTCTCTTGATGCGGACTCGCCGCCTTCAAAAAGATAAACGGTGGCGTTGTCGGTAAGTGCCCAGAAGACCCCCGAAACATAGGTGCTTTCGGTGACGGTAAAATCAATATGATCGCCTATATCGTTTACCGTGCCGGTAAGGGTATATAATGGAGTGCTTTTTGCACAGCCCGCAACCGCAAGGCAGACGGCAACGAGCAAAACTGCCGTTAAAATTGCTTTTTTCATTGTTTACCTCATCTTATTCTCGGAAGTAAGCCGACCTTTTTATAGACCTTTGAAAGAACTCGGCAGGCAATGTAGGAGGCTCTTTCTGCGCCTTCCTTTATGCACTCCTCAAGATAAGCCTTGTCCTTCATAAGCTCGTCATAGCGCTCGCGAATGGGAGCAAGCGAATCGGCAACCGTTTCGCCCACAGCCATCTTGAAGTCGCCGTAGCCCTTACCTTGAAATTCGGCTTCAAGCTCGGAAATGGATCTGCCGGTGAAGGCGGACATAATGGTAAGAAGGTTGTTGATGCCGTCCTTACCCTCTTTATAGACTATCTCTGCGTCGGAGTCGGTGACCGCACGCTTGAATTTTCTCATAACGGTATCCTTATCGTCTAAAATGAGAACGTAAGCGTTCTGGTTTGCATCGGACTTGCTCATCTTTTTAGTGGGCTCGGCAAGCGATTTGACTCTCGCGCCGTAGGTGGGAATAAAGCTTTCGGGAACGTTGAAAACGTCGCCGTAAACGGAGTTGAAGCGAACGGCAATATCTCTTGCAAGCTCAACGTGCTGGCGCTGATCCTCACCGACGGGAACGACCTCGGTGTTGTAAAGCAGAATATCTGCCGCCATAAGCGAGGGATAGGTGAAAAGGCCTGCGTTTATATTGTCGGCGTTCTTTTGGGATTTATCCTTAAACTGCGTCATTCTCGAAAGCTCGCCGAACATCGTGTAGCAGGAGAGGATCCACGAAAGCTCGGCATGCTCCGCAACGTGGCTCTGAATAAATACGGGGTGCTTTTTCGCGTCGATTCCGCAGGCGATAAGGGAAGCCGCCATACCGAGGGTGTTTTTGCGAAGCTCGGCGGGATTCTGACGGACGGTGAGAGCGTGAAGGTCGGCAACCGAGAAGATGCTGTCGTATTCGTCCTGAAGTATTTTCCAGTTCTTTATTGCTCCGAGATAGTTTCCGAGGGTGAGGTTGCCGCTCGGCTGAATTGCGGAAAACATTCTCTTTTGCTTTACTTCCGCCGGCGCGTTTTGATTGTTTAACTGTTCGTTCATAAAAATATCTCCTTGCAATATGGGTGTTTTTGTTAAAATTTCTTGCACTTTTATTGAGTTTATAGTATTATATTATATAGAGATTAAAAAAGAAAGCGAGCAAACCCGTAAGCCGAGTTCTGTTCTATGCAATCATCTATCTCGAGCAGCCGTTACCGACTGCCTCAAGCCACCATGGAAACGGGACGGGCAGCCCCATATGCTTCGCAGCGGTGTTGCTCCGGATAGGGTTTACAGGAAGCCTGTGTTACCATAGGCTTCGGTGAGCTCTTACCTCGCCTTTCCACCCTTACCTCGTAAACGAGGCGGTATATCTCTGTTGCACTTTCCCGGGAGTCGCCTCCGGCGGACGTTATCCGTTATCCTGCCCTTTGGAGCTCGGACTTTCCTCAACAGACGGTTTTTCAACGCTTGTCTGTCGCGACTGCTCGGTTTGCTCGCCGTTATATAATATAATATTTAGAGCGATTTGTCAAGATTTACGCGAAATATCATAAGAAAAGAGCGGAAAAAATGGCTAAAAACGAACTGGAAAAGATAATAAAGAAGTCGAAAATAGAAATACTTAAGACCTTTAACGCCGCAGAATCAAAGGACTTTTTCGGCGGATTTCTCATCTATAATCCCAAGGGCACGGGGAAATTAAAGCTTATCGGCGGCACGGGAAAGGACAGGCACTCCTACGAGATACTCACTCTTTCCGACCGTCCGCTTTTGAAGGTGCGCTCAAAAAAGACTCTTTTTGACGATGAGAGCGAAAAGGAGGTCGCGGCAGGCGTTTCCCTTGAAACGGTGCTGAAGAAAAAGCGCTTTATTGCCGACGGAGTTTGCGAAAACGATTTGAAAACAATGCTTTACCGCTCCCACGAGCTTATAAACTCGTTAAACCCCTCTCTTTATTTCGTGATAAAAAGAGATTTTTATCCCGCCTCGGGCGACGGAAGCTATTTTCAAAGCCTTAAAACCGATTTCAAAACCGAGCCGTCTTCCTCGATGCTCTACGAGGCGTCGTCGGATATAAACCATTCGCTCAGCTATCTTTTGCCCGTAAGGTCTGAGGTTAAGGATACGAGAGTTTTGAATGAAAAAATGCTTCTTTGCGGCAAAAACGCTCTCGGACTTTCGGTGGCGCTTTATCTCGGCAACGGAATAACGGTGCTTATTGACGGCCACGCCCGCGCCGCCGCCTCGGCAATGCTCGGGAAAAAGCTTTCTGCGCTTTGCATTATTCCCGCGTCGCGCTATATGAAAAAGGGCTTTAACAAATACACCATGGAATTTGCCTCGCTTTCCGCTTCAATTCCCGCCCTTCCCAAAAAATACGGCGGCGAAGGATTTTTCGATGTAAGCGACTGCGACAAGCCGGTAAAATACGTGGAAAAGCTTCTTGAAGATAAAAATCCCGCATTCGACGAGACCCCGCTTGGCAATCTCGATTCGATAGCATTCCCCACGATACAGGATATCGTGGGAGATACCCGAAAGGAATGACGTTATGAAAACTCCGAAGAAAATGATAGAGGGCGTTAAAGAAAGCTTTGCCGCCTTCAAGGAAAATAAAAAGCTTTATAATATCGTTAGATTTTCCGTGTCGGCGGTAATAACGGTGCTGGTTATAATTCTCACCGCCGTCGCATTACGCGATATGGATTTTTCCACCATTGCCCACATTGAAAACGATTGGAAAATGTTTCTTTTCGCGCTCCCCGTTTTTCTTGCGGGTCCCTTTTTCAAATCGGCATCAATGGCGTTTGGCTATGCCAAGGATGATATGAAATATTTTGACGCGGTAAAGGTAACGGTGATCGGAAACGGCCTTAATCTCGTGCTTCCCTTTAAGCTCGGAGAGGGTGTAAGGCTTTCAATGTATCCTCACGGAATGACGGTTGCAAAAAGAGCCAGATATTTCGGCTCAATGCTCATCTGCGAGGCGGTAATGCTCCTTATTTTTATGCTTTTGAGCGGCGTGTTTCAGATATCCGAAAACAACTATATCACCGACGAGCAGAGATATTTCGATTTCTGGCTTCCCGCATTTTTCATTCTTCTTGCGGGCGTAATTCTCGTGGCGGCGGTCCTTCTTATCATCAAAAGGTCAAGAGAGCTTATAAAGGACCTCGTTACCACCGAAAAGGGAATAAACTCCCTTATCTTCAACGTTTTGAGCTGGTTATCGACCTACGCGGCAATAGTTTTGGTCCTTCTTTCCTTCTCAAACATCACCTTTTTCACCGCGCTTAAAATAGCCGCGTCGGTAATAGTTTTCATAAATCTTGCAATTCTCATTCCCTCAACGCCCGGACAGCTCGGCATCTTCGAGCTTTCGGTAATGCTTTCCTTCCTTGCCGCGGGGCTTACTCCCGAGCAGGGTGTCGTTGCGGGGCTTTTGCTCCATCTTGTCTATTATATCTGCCTGCTTCCCGCAACGGGAGTTGTCTATTTCATTCACAGAATAAAGGCAAGACGTTTTGAAAATACGGGCGAGATAGTAAAAAGGGAGAGCTGATATGAAGAATTCTGTTTCGGATTTCGGAAAAGACTGTTATTTAATAACCTTAACGAACGAAAAGGGAAACTCTGTTTCGGTGACCAACGCGGGCGCCGCTCTCGTTTCATTCGTTGTCGGAGGACGCGACACGGTGCTCGGATATAACAGAGGAGAGCATTATCTTTCCTCCGAATCTTATCAGGGCGAATTCGTGGGAAGATATGCGGGACGCATCGGAAACGCCCGTTTTTCCTTAAACGGAAAGGAATATAAGCTTTTTGAAAACACAAACGGCGGCTCGCTTCACGGCGGCAAGGTGGGATTTTCCCACAGACTTTGGGATATTTCTCTTGTCACCGCCGATTCGGTAATGCTTTCTCTTTTCTCAGAGGACGGCGACGAGGGATATCCCGGCAACCTTTCGGTTGATATTCTTTACAGATTCAACGAGGAAAACGAGCTTACCGTTAAGATAACGGCGGAATGTGACGCCGACACCGTCTTTAATCCCACTCTTCACCCCTATTTCAATTTAAATGAAAACCAAAACAGCACGGTACTTAACCACCTTCTTAAAATAAACGCCGATAATTTCACCCCCTTTACCGAGAGCTTTGTGCCGGACGGCACTCTTTTGCCGGTTGAAAACACTCCCTACGATTTCAGAAATCCAAAGCCCGTTTCGGAATGCGTTTTTGCCGCTTATCCGCAGGTAGAGCTGGGGGCGGGACTCGATATGTGCTTTTCTCTTTCAAAGGGCTTTGACTACGGCACAGCCGCCACTCTTTGCTCGGAGGACGGAAGGCTTGCTCTCGAGATAACCACCGACAGACCCGCCGCCGTAATTTACAGCGCGAACTGGTTAGATGACGAAAACGGCAAATACGGGCCGCTTTTTATGCATCAGGGGCTTGCAATGGAGATGCAGATGTTTCCAAACAGCGTAAACGTCCCAACCTTTCCCTCCACCGTGCTTAAAAAGGGAGAAAAATACGAGTCGGTAACGGTTTATAAAATTACCGAAAGGGACCAAAAGGAGTAATTTATGACAGACCTTGAATTGACAGCCGAGGTTTTAAAAGAAAACGGTGCCGACGGAATAGTAGTCTTTGACGAGCCGTCTATCCGCTTTTTTGCAGGAATCGACGTTTCCGATAACGCCGCCGTAATAACCGAAAAGGGCGTTTATCTCATTGCGGATATGCGCTATTTTGAGGACGTTAAGGGGCTAAAGGGCATTACCGCCGTTAAAAACGAGGGCGGACTTTTTGCCACTCTCAAGGGGCTTGCTTCGGAGCTTTCATTGAAAACGGTGCTTTTTGACGAATCCAAGCTCTCTCTTTCAAAATACGAGGCGCTTTCGGATATAATTTCCGCAAAGAAGGGTGAAAAAGCAATATCCCGTATTCTTGCCAAAAAAAGCGGCGAGGCACTTGACTTTATAAAAGAGGCGCAAAAAATAACCGACGCCGCATTTTTGCACGTCCTCCCCTTGCTTAAAGAGGGGGTAAGCGAGCAGGAGATAGTTTCGGAGATAATTTATTTTATGAAAAAAAGAGGCGCGGGCGAGGCGTTTGATACCATGGTGCTTTTCGGCGAAAAGACCTCGGTGCCTCACGGAGTGCCCTCTTCAAATAAACTGAAAAACGGTATGCCCGTGCTGTTTGACTTCGGCGCAAAGCTAAACGGCTTTTGCTCCGATATGTCAAGAAGCTTTTATTTCGGAGGAACCGTCCCCGAAGATTACGGGCGCGCCTTTAACACGGTGCTTTCGGCACAGGAGGCGGCGCTTTTGGGAATAAAGGCGGGAAAAAGCGGCAAGGAGTGCGATGCTCTTGCAAGAGATATGATCGACGCCTCCGAATTTTCGGGGCTTTTTACCCATTCGCTCGGTCACGGCGTTGGCGCCGAGATCCACGAATGGCCCTGCTTTGCGCCGCGTTGCGATTACCCGATACCCACTCGCTCGGTTTTAAGCGTTGAGCCTGGAGTTTATCTTGAGGGAAAATTCGGAATAAGGATAGAGGACCTTGTTTTCGTAACCGAAAACGGCGCCGAAAACCTCACCTCCTCACCCAAATTCATAAAGCTTTGAAAAATAAAACCGCGAACATGGTTCGCGGTTTTTCTATTTGCCCAAAATCACGTAAAGCAATGCAAGAAGCAGGTCGTTATCGGATTTTTCCTTAAAAAGCATAAAGGCAACGGCGTATAAAAGAAGGTCGTTTCCGTTTTTTCCGAAGAAGTCGGAAAGCGACGGCAAAAATGAAAGCGGTAAGGAGGGCGGGGAGACAGGCTGTGCGTTTGGCAAAGGTTTTTGGGGAGGCGCGGCGGCTTCGCCGCTTTGCGGAAGTGACCTTTCTTTGCCTTCGTCGGCTTGCAAAGGGCTTGGCGTCTCCTTTTCAAAGGGAGAAAACGAGGGGTCTCTTTTTTCGTTTATTTCCCTTGCCTCGGTTATTGCTTTTTCAATAAGGGCGGTTAAATCCTCACTCATCTCAACCTCTCCTTCCGAAAAGACGCTCGGGGTCTATCCCCAGAGCTTTTCCCACCTTTAAAATGCGAAGCATTCTCACGGCACCGTCTATCCGCGAGCGTTTTTCCTCGGGGAGATAGGGCTTTAAGGAGTTTAAAAGGTTTACCTTGCCCTCGTCAACCGAGTTGTAGCCCGAAATGAGAGAAAACGCCGTTTCCAGAAATTTGGGGTCAAGCCCCGAAAAAAGCGAGGTGAGGTCCGGCACCGACGAACCTTGCGAAGCTCCGTGCGATGCGGGCGAGGGCTTCTCTGCGGAAGCGGCTTCCTCGCTTTTCGAAAGCTCCGAGGCGATTTCTTTAAGCGCCTCAACGCTTTTCGGGTCTGAAAGAATTGATGAAAGAATATCGTTAAAGCCGTCCAAAATCCTTTTCTCCTTTGACAAACGCCGTGAAATAGGCTATAATTATTTATAGGCGCTACGGCTTTTTAGAAAGAAAGCCGCGAAGCACCTCCTTCATTTTGGGATTTTTCAAAATCGTTTTCAAAAGGGCGGGGTTTGAAACGAGCGACGCTATCTTTTGCTTGTCTGCCTCGCTTAAGTGAAGATTGAATTGAGGCGCGTCGGTCTGCTTCAAGCGCTCCATCATATCGAAATCGTTTCCGAGGGCCTCTTTGATTATCTCCGAAGCCTCGGAGGCTCTTTTCGGGTCCTTTTTCACAAGGTCATTAAAAAAATTGTCCGACATAAAAATAACTCCTTTGAAATTTTAAGAAAGGGCGTGAGCAAATTGAAGATTGCCGTTTTTTCAGACAGTCACGGTCGCACCGCCAAAATGGTCGATGCCGTTTACGATGAAAAGCCCGACGTAATAATCCACCTCGGCGACGTTTTGCGGGATACGGAAGCCCTCTCGTTTTTTGAGATACCTATTTACAGAGTATGCGGCAACAACGATTTTTGTACCGTGTCCCGCGAACTTTTTTTGACTTTTTCGGGCAAAAGGCTCTTTTTCTGCCACGGTCACGGCTATAACGTAAAAAGCTCGCCCGAGGCACTCGTTTCTCTTGCAAAGGGAAAGGGTGCGGACATTCTTCTTTTCGGACACACTCACGCGCCGCTTTGTGAAAACAGAGGAGATATTTTCGTATTGAATCCCGGCTCTGTGGGTTATAAGGGAAGCTACGGTATCATTGAAATAAAGGGTAAAGAAATAAAAATCGACGTTAAATTTATTTAGGAGGAATAAGCATGGCAAAGGAAAAGAGATTTGAAAAGGTTTACGAGGAGAGCGGATTTACAATGGGTAAAACTGTTTTGGTAGATACCGAAACGGGAGTAAATTACCTTTACGTTTCCTCGGGCTACGGCGGCGGACTCACTCCGCTTCTTGATGCAGACGGCAAGCCGATAATAACGAGGGAGTATAAGCTCAATAAATAAAAAGAACAGCGAAGTGAGCGGAAATATGACTTTTGAAGAAGAAAAACAACTTAAAATGTTGTTGTTGTTAATGCTGGAAAGAAGTTACCAAACGGAATTCGAAAAAGCAGAAAAATTATTCAAACAAGCCATTTTGAATAAATGGCAGATGGGAATAGCGAAACATATAATAAAAAAATTAAAATGTTTTTAAGTTCAAAGACGGCGGTGCAATTTACAGTTAATCAGTTTAAGATACTTGATATCGCTGCAACAGAAATAAATAATTTATTTAATATGTTTGAGCTGCAAATAACGCCAGATTTGATCCTTAAAGATAAAATTAGGACCATTCACAATATAGTCGCGGAATTAAATGTTGACACAAAGACGCTAACACCAGAAGAATATATAGAATTAAAAATGACAAAAGAAGAATTCATCAATTTCAGTGATGAATTTGATGGATGTTTTATAGTAAAAGAGGAACATCCTTCGGATTTTCCACAACGTTATAGAGTACAAGAAACGTCATTACACAAACACGGATACAGCGTGGCGTCAACAAGCAAGCTTTCCAATTACCGCAGACAACAATTATTGAAGCAGATTATTGAAATGGGTAAAGAAGAAAAAGGTTATGTGGTTTGGCAATTACAACAGTATATAAAAGATAATAAAAATAAAAAGTGCAACGCTATGGCTGTTGCAAAATGGGAAATGGATTTGGAGTTTGTTTTAAAGTTATGAATGATGTCGAATTGATACCAACAAATCTTGCTTTTATGGGAGCAATGGATGATTTTTATAATTTGTATTGCGAAATTAAGGTAATATATGAAACACATCGAAAACTTTATATTCGAGAAAATGGAAAAAAGTGTCCTCTTTTAAGCAAAACGTGGGATGAGTTGTGTTTAAAAGATGTCAGAAAAAGAATAGAACCACTATTAAATAAATATATACACTTGTTTACAAACGACTATGATAGGGTTTTTGCTCGTTCGTATGCATTTCAAAATTTTTCTTTTATCAATAGGGATAAAACTTTTAAGAATTTTGATGGTGAGTCTCCTTTTATATTAAGCTTTATATCTTTTTCTGATTTTCTAATTGAATTTCAAATTATCATCACAATGTTAAATTATAGAGAAAATTTTTCAAAAAATCCAGAACATTCCGTTCAAAAGTCTTGGTTACAAATTAATGAAAAAATTAGGACTTTGACAAAAGAAAAAAGATCGGAATGCGAAACATTAAGCAATACAATTCCCGCCTCAAGTGATATTTTGTATATTTTTGATAAACTCTCGAGTATTTCTTGCTATAAAAAAGATCATCCAATTATATCAGCAAGATATGTTGCGGTTGTTGCAAAAACTGCAAAGAAAATATCACTTCCAGTGCATTATTGTGATTATTGTAAAAAATACTTTATTGGTGCAAAAACATTGGCGATATTTGAAAAAAATTTTGGAAAGTTAATAATAGATAAAAAAGATATAAGCGAAATGGAAACGGAATTCGGATGCTTCAATGCGGAATCCAAATTGCATTCATTGGGTTATAATGTTATCAAAGGTAGATTGTCCGCAGATGAGCGAGAGCAGCTGTTAATATATTTGTTGGAAAATAGATTAATTACTTATGTGGAATTGTGTTCAACAATAGAACAAAATATTAACATATTTAAAAGGTCACATAGCCACAGATTTGCTGTTGAAAAATGGGAAAATGATCTCAAGGCAATAGGAAAATACATTTTAAAGCATCCCGAAAAGAAGGATTATATAACATTAACTATTCCGTATAAAAAAGATAAAAACAATGAATAAAAATTTGACAAAGAGGTTCGGGTGTGGTATAATCTACCACGCCCGATTTTCTTACATCGGTCTGCCGGGGCAGCCGAGTTTCGGGCGACAACGTTCGATGAAGAACCGGGTGAGAAAGAATGGAAAACTATTGTGAAGAGTGTGGCGCAAGTTTGAAAGGTAGCTTTTATACAGATCCCTGGGAAGATGGCGACAATGATTACGGTTACTATACATGCAGACGTTGCGGTCACAAAAATATCGACTGGGATAGCAGCGACGACTGAATACTTTGAAACGCACTCTCTTCGGAGGGCGTGTTTCTTGTCACCGAAAACCACGCGATAGTCGCGTGGTTTAAAGAAGGTTAACCGATGAAAGAAATCCTCCAAATATGTAATAATAGACTTGACCTGCCAGTCAAAGAATAAAAAACATATTTGGAGGATAAATCTATGAAAAAAGTGGACATAGACAATAATAGTTTAGCACATACGAGTTGGAATTGCAAGTATCATATAGTGTTTGCGCCAAAATATAGACGAAAAGTTTTTTCGAAGGAAAACGAATGGAAATACGAGAAATACTCCGCCAACTTTGCAAATGGAAAGGAGTGGAGATAATTGAAGGAGAAGTGTGTACAGATCACATACATATATTGGTGAGTATCCCGCCCAAAATGAGCGTTTCGGGGTTTATGGGATATCTCAAAGGGAAAAGCGCATTGCTGATATTTCAGAAATATAGAAATATGAAGTTTGCATACCGAAACCGCGAATTTTGGTGTAAGGGATATTACGTAGATACCGTGGGGAAGAATACGAAAGCAATAAAAGAGTATATTGCAGATCAATTGAAGAGAGATCAGGAGAGTGATCAATTAGCGATGTTTGACCCACGGGACCCATTTATGGGTGGTAAGTAACAATTGCATGGCTGGCAGGCCAATCTAAAGCGCACTTGTGCGCCGCCAGTAGTATTAGGGCTATGCCCGAAAATGAAATACCCCCCGTTATACGCAATGTCATTAAGTTAGAGGGTATCTTTGTAAAAGATACCCTCTAACTTTCTTTTGTATTAGAAATGTCTGTTAAGTTAAGAAATTCGCAAAGAAAAAAAGCCACGTATACTCTATTGTAAAGTATCTTTTCAGCGTTTTTCTGTCTGAAGCTCGATTATTTCTTAATTTTAAGCAACATAAAAGAGCAAGAATTACTCCTTGCTTCATTTTTTATAAAAAATAACTATGCTGCTACGCGATAGGCAAATCCAACAAAATGCTTGGTTCTTAGATTGCGTTTATCTCTTCTTCCGGGACGTATGGGTTCTGTATATTTTTCAATTTCAATAATCAATTCTTTAAAATCTGTTTTTAGTTTTTTATAAAAAAGTCTACACAAATGAACAGCCATCGTGTAATCGACCTTATAATTATAAACGGCATTATCTCGTTTGTGAATTTTTGCATTGCTCACTATTCGACTACAATAATTATACATAATTATTGATGAATATATCTCTTGTTTTACTAAATCCTCTTTTTTGCAATGGAAATTAATTAATCCTACTACATACTTTACTTCTCGAAAAGACGTCTCTATTCCCCAACGCATATGATAAAGCGCTTTAATCTCTGACATGGAAAATTTACTGCGGGGTAACGAAGTTATAACGGTTTCATATTCACCGGTATCTAACATAAAGCGAACTACACGAAAACTCATTGCATAGGGAGACCCGAAATCCCAATTTCTCATAACTGTGTTGGAACTATAGCACTTATTTTTATTGTGGATTTGTATAAATATCCTGTTATGCATTTTATCTTCTTTGGTTTGAGTTGTAGTTAACTCAAAAGAAATGTCTTTATCAAGTTCTATCATCGGAAGCTTCGAAATATCACGAAAAGCTCCCTTTCCTTGCTTGACTCGCATTAAAAAGTCTACGTTTTCCGTATTAATTAAATGAGCAATCAAATTATATCCTTCATAACCGCGATCGGCAATAATTATATTATTCCCTTGAAATGCATTACGCTTTAACATCGTTATCAATGCTTCGTGTTCGTTAGATTTCGGAACAGGTTGTAGTAATATATCTTTGAAGGTCCTATTTAGTACATCGTATAAGGCATTTAAGTGAGTTTGGTTAAATCCTTTTTCATTTTTCAGAGTTGTAATAAAGCTTTCTAAATCAGGATTGCGAAAATGATTGATCTTCGACCCATCAACCGCAAAAACTCTATATCCTTTATATTTTTCTCTATCGTTACTTAATGAGTTGAATTGCTTTAATATTGTTTCAAAAGCCTGATATTGTATTTTTGAACGTTGCTGCACAAACGCAGATGAGGTGACGTCAATTTTATTTGTCTTCCCAAAGTCATACAACTCTTTCTTTAGTGAGCCACCTTCCATCGATATAATAAGCTTAATGACCTTTTCTAATGTCAATTTACGGTTCCGTGTGAAATCGGTGGTGGGATTTTTAACAAAATCCTGTTTGTTTGCAATTACGAATTCAATTGCCTTTTCTAAATTTTGATGAATGTTTTTTACAATAGACATTATTTCCTTTCCGTATGCAGGTGCGGTTTAGAACTATAAAAGGGATACTTTAAATATCCGAAAGTTCTGTTCCGGCAGAACCTTTTTTCTTTTATAGTGGGGGTTTTAACACAAAAACGCCCTTACATACAAAAAACACTTGAAACATTACTGTGATGTAAACGTGTAAATAAATCACATTGTTTACAAGCAAGTGCTTTTTTAAAATGTAAGAGCGCAACACCTCAACCATATATCATGGAATTCTTGCCTATTCGATTTTTGTTTTGTACATTATACTCTATTATAGCATTTGATGTCAAGGAAAAATGTTATTATTATAATCGATTGGATTTTAAATTTACGCTATTTTTCATTTCTGTAAAAATATGTTGAATTTAGAAATTTAATGTGGTATAATATATATGCCAAACCAAATGAATAATTGAAAGCAAGAACTATTTTTATCTTTATAGGGATAACTATAGTTTTTTTGCGTTGTATCCAAAACGAATTTGATAAAAATGCAAATTCCCATTGGATATAGCGTAGAGTTGTTCTTGCTTTTTCAGTTGGTTTGGCGACTATCGGAGTTTGCATTTTAATGCGGCTGCTTCGGTAGTCGCATTTTTTATTTTTTGGAGGAAAAATAAATGCAATTTTGGAAAAACCTCAGACGATTAATTTCGTTCTTGCTGTGTATTGTAATGATTTCAACGATGCTGCCTATGGGTATTTTTACAGTTAGTGCGGAAACCACAGATGGCGATTATATCTATACAGTATCAAATGGTGAGGCAATTATAATCGGGTACAACTCCATCAGTGGCAGTGTTGTTATACCCTCAACTTTAGGTGGATATCCTGTAACGGCTATAGGCGAGTATGCTTTTGAAAGTTGTTGGGGCTTAGAAGGTATTATAATTCCAGACAGTATTACAATTATAGGCGATTACGCGTTCTCTTATTGCGGTGATCTTGCAAGTGTTATACTAGGTAATAGTGTTATAACTATAGGAGATTCTGCATTCTCTGATTGTTGGGAACTTAAAAATATAACAATTCCCGACAGCGTTATAACTATAGATGATTATGCATTTGCTTATTGTTCCAACCTTCAGAGCGTCACCTTGGGCAAGAGTGTTGCAACCATAGGCTCTGGAGCATTCTCTAGTTGCGATGGCCTTGAGAGTATTACAATTCCCGATAGCGTTATAACTATAGGCAATTCTGCATTTAGGAATTGTTATAACCTTGAGAGTATTATAATTCCAGATAGCGTTACGACTATAGGCAGTTATGCATTTGCTAGTTGCTCTAACCTTGAGAACATCACTGTCGATAATAATAACAATTATTATTCTTCATTCGATGGGGTGTTATTTAATAAAGATAAAACAACACTTTTATCTTATCCTAAAGGTAATAAAGCAACGTCTTATACAATTCCCAATAGTGTTACAACTATAGAAGATGAGGCATTTTCTAATTGCGATAACCTTAATAATATTATAATTCCCGATAGTGTTACAACTATAGCCGACAGAGCGTTATCTTATTGTGACAATCTTAGGAGTGTTACAATTTTTAATGGCGTTATAACTATAGGCAATTCTGCATTTAGGAATTGTTATAACCTTGAGAGTATTATAATTCCAGATAGCGTTACGACTATAGGCAGTTATGCATTTGCTAGTTGCACTAACCTTGACAGTGTAACACTGGGAAAGGGTGTTGAAATCATAGGCTCTAGTGCATTCTCCAATTGTGATACCCTTCAGAATATCACTATTGATAATAATAACAATTATTATTCTTCAATCGATGGCAGTCTGTTTGATAAAGATAAAACAACACTTATATCTTATCTTGCAAGCAATACAGCAACGTCTTATACAATTCCTAATAGTGTTGTAGCTATAGGTGATTCTGCATTCTCCGGTTGCGAGAATCTTGAGAGTATTACAATTCCCAATAGTGTTGTAACTATAGGTAGGTATGCATTTGAGAATTGTTCTAACCTTGAAAGTGTTACAATTCTCAATAGCGCTATAAACATAGGCCATGGTGCATTTGATGGTTGT
The DNA here is from genome assembly GCA_045542315.1 of Eubacteriales bacterium. Classification (GTDB taxonomy): domain Bacteria; phylum Bacillota; class Clostridia; order Oscillospirales; family RGIG5299; genus RGIG5299. The sequence continues at coordinate 24,065 of JAZQKU010000075.1, forward strand.
TCTAACCTTAAAAGCATAAGCAAACCGGCTGATACTGATGAGTTTGCAGGAGGATGCGGCACAGAAACAGATCCGTATTTAATTGTAACAGAAGAACATCTTGACAATGTTCGTGATTATCTTTATGCACATTTTAAAATGATTGCGGATATTGAGTTTGCCGATAGTATAAATTGGGAACCGATTGGCGATGATTACAAACCCTTTACAGGCACCTTTGACGGAAATGGATGTAAGATTAAAAACCTTTATATTTATACTGAATATACCGGTGGAAGCGGTGTCGGACTTTTTGGTTATATCAAAGAAGGCACTGTAAAAAATCTCGGATTAGAAAACGGAAATATAACTGCGACCGAGGAAGAATGGTCCTCTTTACCCGGAGGAGGAATGGGAGTTGGTAGGGATCCGACAGTATACGTAGGCAGCATTGCAGGAATTGTAGAGAAAGGCACAATAACTAACTGTTACAATACAGGTAATGTATCTGGTTTAAATCCCGCAGATCCTTATACAGGCGGTATTGTGGGCGATTTATATGGAGGAACAATATCTGATTGCTATAATACCGGTAACATTACAGGAGAGGGTTGGGCTACTGGTGGTATTGCGGGTACTGCTTCAGGCACAATAACCAATTGTTATAATGTAGGTAATGTTTCTGCAACTTCAACTTACGAATTTTACGTAGGTGGTATTATTGGCTCTGCTTCAGGCACAGTTTCTAATTGCTATTATTTAGATAATATTTCTGTTGGTGTAGGGAACGGAACCGACACTTGCACAAAATGCTCTTGCGAAGAAATGCAACATCAATCAACCTTCGTTGGTTTTGATTTTAACGAGGTTTGGGTTATTAATAGCAATATTAAGTATAAATTTCCTCAATTGCAAAACAATCCTTACATTGTTGAACTGTTATCAATTGAAATAACCGTAAAACCAACCAAACTCACATATATCGAAGGTGAACCCATTGACCCGACAGGAATGGTTGTTACGGCTTACTATAACAATAACACTTCGAAAATTGTCACGGATTACGCCGTTAGCGGTTCCACCGCTAACCCCGGAACTTCAACAATTACCATAACCTACGGCGGTAAAACCGCAACATTTAACGTTACGGTTGAAACAAAGCAACTCACATCTATTGCGGTAACTACAAAACCCACCAAATTCACCTATCTTGAAGGCGAATCCTTTGACAAAACCGGTATGGTTGTTACCGCATATTATAGCAATGGCACTTCCGAAATCATAACTGACTACGCCGTAAGCGGTTACGATTCAAATCCAGGAACTTATACAATTACCATAACCCATGGTGGAAAGACTGCAACATTCAACGTTACAGTTGATGCAAAGCGACTCACATCTATTGCAGTTACAACAAAACCCAATAAGCTCACTTATTTTGAAGGCGAAAATTTTGATGCCACAGGGTTGGTTGTCACGGCGTATTATAACAATAACTCCTCTGAAGTTATAAATAATTACACCATAAGTGGCTACGATTCTACGATTGGGAAAAAAGACATTGCAGTTACTTATAACGGTAGAGTCTACTATTTTTCCGTCGAAGTTATACCTATAGAAATTAAATTCATAAAGGTTACTACAGAACCAAGTAAACTCACCTATGTCGTAGGCGAAGATTTTGATGCCACAGGTATGGTCGTTACGGCTTATTATAATAATGGTGCCTCTGAAGTTATAACCGATTACACCATAAGTAGTGATCCGTTTTCTGTTGTTGGTACTTATATGATCACTATAACTTATCGTGATAAAACTGATATTTTGATTGCTACGGTTATTCCTGTAGAACTCATTTCAATAAAGGTTACCACAAAACCTAATCAACTCACCTATCACGAAGGAGAAGCCTTTAAAACTACAGGTATGGTTGTTACGGCTTATTATAACAATGGCACCTCTGAAGTTATAACCGATTATACTGTCAGCGGTTATAATTCTGATTCTGGTACTAACAGCATTACTGTAGCTTACTGTGGTAAGACTGACAGTTTTGAACTCGAGGTAATTCCGCTTACTTCAATAGAAGTAGCTACGAAACCTACAAAACTTATATATCTCGAAGGCGACAACTTAAGCACAAGCGGTATGGTCGTTGTTGCGTATTACAGTGATGGCTACTCTATAAAAATAAGTGGGGCTAACATTCCTTATGGTTTTTACACTGTCTCCGGCTATACCTCCACTCCGGGCACAAAGACGATCACTGTAGCTTACTGTGGTAAGACTGACAGTTTTGAGGTTGAAGTAAGTCCAATTACTTCAATTACCGTTGGCAGACCAAATAAACTCACTTATCTCGAAGGTGAAGATTTTGATGCTACGGGTATGGAGATTTATGTCTATTGCGCCAATCTTCAACTACCGGGTGATACTGTTCGAAATTATTATATAAGCACAACTGATTACACCATTAATGGCTATACTTCTACACCCGGTATTAAAACTATTACTATTACTTGCTGGGGTAAAACCGACAGTTTTGAGGTTGAAGTCCTTCCGCTTACTTCAATAGAAGTAACTACGAAACCTACTAAGCTCACCTATCTCGAAGGCGAAGATTTTGATGCTACGGGTATGGTTGTCACGGCTTATTACAATAATTATATTCCTGTAGTTATAACTGATTATATAGTAGATGGGTACGATTCTGAATCAGGCACTAAAAACATTACTGTAACTTTCAATGGTAAAACCGATAGTTTTAAAGTCGATGTAAGTCCGGAGGGACTCACCTCAATAGCTGTCGCTAAAAAACCAAGCAAGCGCACATATCTTGAAGGCGAAAGTTTTGACGCTACAGATATGGTTGTTGTTGCGTATTACAGTGATGGCTACTTTGAACGAATAACAGACTACACCGTTAGTGGTTATACCTCTAAACCTGGTACTAAAACAATTACTGTCAAATTTAACGGTAAAACTGATTCTTTTTCCGTTGTTGTCAATGATAAGGTTCCATCAACTAAAGTCTACTATTCAGATATCTTCTACGGATATGATGCCTCGTATTTATCCAATGATGTTGGGTTAAAAATGCATTATTCGGATACCCATATTATTGAAAGAATATATAACGAGTATGCTGCAAGTAACCAGAGTTTTTGGACTCAGTTTGAAACTGCGTTGGATGCAAGCCTCCCAGTGTTTAAATTGGATTTTAGACAGTATGCAATGTTGATGTCAGACACATTCGGAGGCACCGACTATATTTATCAGAAATCTTTAGATAGTGCCAATTTGGTATTTGCCCAAAATATATTCAAAAGCTACAGGGGGGCTGTTTTATCTGAAGATGCAGATACATTTGGCGCTGCTAAAAAACTTTATAAGCGCGTAGAGTCACTGCTTAAAGTTTATGATACTTTCGAAAAAAACTACGACGTATATGAGATGACAGACTACGAAGTCTTTTATGAAATGTTTGAGTATGTTAAGGGCCAAGGAATTTTTGTTTTTGTTGGTAGTGCAAACATAACCAAAATTGAAGAAGTAGTTCTAAAAGACGTTAAAAAATATATGGATATGTTTGATAAAGCAGCAACCGCGGCAGAAGTTGCTCAAGCAATTCTTATAGCCGCTATGATGGAAGATGTTAGAATGGAAATTGTTGATGAAGTTCTTGCAGCTGCTCCCACAGATTCAGTCATATACGATGGAATGTCGCGCTTAAAGAAACAACTCTCTGGAGGCTTTGTTACCTATTTTGCCGAAAACTATTTGAAAGAGGTCTTTTTGGATACTCTTGTTAAAGGAATTACTAAGCCCATAGTAGATACAATTAGAGAAGAACACGGTACATATGCTCTTTGTGTTGATGCGCTGTCAGTGGCATCGTGGGTATTCTTTGATCGTATATTTGATATTCCAGATCTTGGAGAAATGACAACCCAAAAGGTTTTGGGAGATTATGTTAACGGTTTTCACGAGATTCTTAAATCAAAATGTAATGCATTTAATGAGCAATTTACCGTAGATGATATATCAAAATTTGAAGCACTATTCGATGGTTATATTGCAGCTACAAATGCAGCACTTGAAGAGTCTAAAAAATTCCAATTGCCGAGCAACGAAGAAGATCTTCTTATTGCTACTGTTTTGTGGCAAAATTATGATTATGATGATTATATAAACGATATTATCAAAGAAATTGAAAATACTCCTGTTTCCGAAAGAAAAATTAAGTTTTTTGAGGAATGGGACTATAACTTAGGAGATAAGTTCAGGGTTGCATCAGATACTATTGAAAAAAATTCAATATATATGTTTAACGGCGATTTTTTGGCAAATATGTATATTAGTTTTATTGTATATGATGATATATTTACAATATTTGCCGATGAAACAACACAAATAAGTATAAAGGGGGATTTAAATGTCTATAATCCATATAACGGTTATATCTATACTGATGATGGTCACTATAATCTTTTTATAACGATTCCTGAAGGAAAAACCTTGCGAATTGGTGGTAATTTTACAGTTGGTGGCGCAAAAGCACTAACATATATACGCAATTATGGAACGTTAATTTGTGAAAAAAATGTAAGTTTTGAAGAAAATTTGGGGCTATATAGACCTTATGAAGATTCAAAAATAATTGTAAAGGGTAATTTGAGCATAGGTGACGGTATTTATGTTTATTACGGCACAATAGAATTTGCGGGAACCGAGCAACAAGAAATATATTTGCCTAAAGCACACAATGTCGAAGTTACAAATCCCAAGGGTATAAAGTATTTGACAGATTTAAGGTTGTATGGAGAATATAACCTTAATGGAAATCCATTACATTCAAATGGATTTTATACCATTTTGGAGCGGGCGCAATATTCCAAATTAGATGGTTCGGATTTTCAAGAAGTTATAATCAACAGCTATTATGATTTTATACTGGATTTTAATATTAAAGGCAATGTATATATTGCGAATAACATCACTGTAAATATTCCCGAGGAGGCTACTGTAGAAATTGACGGAAATATTACAATTGGAGATGACTACGCCAGCACAGCACGTTTAATTAACGAAGGAACATTAATTTGTACAGGAAATATACATGACGACGGGTATGGAAGATTTTCTCAATCCGAAGACAGTAGGTTGATTTTCAAGGGCAAAGAGTTGTCAATTGCGATAGGTGAGGGTACTATAGAATTTGCAGGAACCGAACAACAGCATATATACGGTTTTACATATTTTGATAATATTGAAGTTACAAATCCAAATGGCATAAAGTACCACGGTCAGGTACGTGTGTCCGGGAAATACAACCTCAATGGTAACCCGTTAGATGTTAATGTCTACAATACTTTTTTACACAAAGGAGCTGATTTGGATGATTCGGAATTTCAAAGAGTTTATTTAGACGATGGGTATATAGTAAAAAATAGTATAAATGCCGATATATATGTAACGTGTCCAGATAATGGTGCATTTATTGAATTCACAAACAGTGACAACCATAATATTATTATTAATGGAAATTTGTGTGTACATAACGATTATGATTATTCAAGTAATCGTTACCCTATCAACATATATATTTCCGCAGAGACCACAGTAACGATCAATGGAAGTATTATGATTGATGGTGAATTTGGAAACACTTATGTAAACAATTATGGAACATTGATTTGTGAGCAAAATATCGCTTTCAAGAATAACGTCAAATATATACCATCCGCAGAATCTAAATTGATATTAAAAGGGGATTTGAATTTTGGCTCAAATAACTATCAACACATCACCAGTGGCATAATAGAATTTGCAGGAACAGAGAAACAAGAGGCGAACTTGGATTCAGCGAATATTGTTGAAATAAGTAATGCATCCAATGAAGGCGTAGTTTTTACCTCGAAAATTTCTGTTTATGAACTTTTCGACCACAAGGGCAACAATTTCACCCTCTATAACAACGGCTCAGGTTCAACTTTTGTGGATTACGACGGCGACGGTATGCTTGATAATGTAGATCCGTATCCCACAATTGATAATCACAAGCACGATTACGCCAACCAAGGCGCTTGCACCATTTGCGGAGCATATAGAGCAAAGTTTTCAGGTGCATCACTTACGCTTGAGGATAATATTGCAGTTAACTTTAAGGTTGATCCCAAACAATTCGAAGGAACCGAATACAGCAATCCCTACGTTGTATTTACCTTCAACGGAAATCAATTCACAGTAACAGATTACACTATTGATTCAAATGGACGATATGCGTTTACATTCAGCGATATTGCACCGCGTATGATGAATGATTCCGTCGTTGCCACATTGTATGTCATATACAACGGAGAACCGGTTGAATGTCAAACAAGAAGCTACAGCGTTAAAGAGTATTGCTATAATATGCTCTCTCGCTGCAACGAAGGTGGCGTATATGCCAACAACGAAAAGTTTAAGGCATTGCTCGTGGACTTGCTTAACTACGGAGAAGCAGCTCAAATTTACGGCAATTATAACACCGATACACTTGTAACGGCAGATCTGACCGAAACGCAAAAAGGTTGGGCAACAGATGCAAAACCGAATTTATCCACAGTCCAGAGTTTGACGTATAAAACAATCGAAAATCCCTCTGTAACTTGGAAAGCAGGCGGCTTGTTGCTCGAAGACGCGGTAACAATGAGGTTTAAATTTGCTACAGATTCCGTGGATGGCTTAACTGTAAAATTCTATACCGATAGTAACCCCACCGGCTGGACGGTTGATGATAGCGAATTCGTTGAAACGACGGGTGGATATTATGTTTACTTTGACGGTTTAAAAGCTCGTCAAATGCGAGAAACTGTTTATATAACTGTTTATCGTGGCGACACTGCAGTTAGCAATACGGTCAGCTATAGCATTGAGTCTTATGCATATGCGAAACAAAACGATTCAAATGAGAATTTGACGGCGTTATTGGAAGCAATGATGAAATACGGAGACTCGGCAGATAACTATATAAATGGATAATTAGGAAAGGAGAAAGATTATGAAAAACTACAAAGCACCGGAAGTGGAAATTAATATTTTCGATATAGAAGATATTATTACAGTCAGCTCAACCGGTTCGGGAACAAGCTCAAACCCGGACGAGTTACCTGATGATGAGTGGGAATAAGGTTTTAGCAAAAAGAAAAAATAAGCTTTAAGCAATAAATAAACTCCCGAAATTCATAATGAATCTCGGGAGTTTTTCTTGCGTCATTATTAAAATTTATATTTTTCTATCAATCTACTTTTTCATATATATACGGTGTAGAAAAATATCTGCGGCGGTGGCCTTCTAATACTTCTTCTAACGAGTCTGTGTCAATTTCAATAGATAAATCCTCATGAGCTATGTTGTTTGTGCCATCAGGAAAAACAACAAGATTATTATAGTTTTTTTCTTTATACGTCACATCTCCTGTATATTCCAAAGAAAGATAAACTTTATCATCAAAAGCACCGTTTTTGTTATAACGATCTGCAGAATAGATAGTTATTAATTTGACTGAAAGATCGGGATTTTCGGTTGGAGTATAAAAATACGTTCCGACATAAGAAAGAGCTTTGAATTTGGCATCCTCGTTTTCTTCTAACATTGAAAGCTCATTATTTTCAAAATTAGCCTTAATATCGTCTATTGTAGTTTTTGAAACGTCTTTTGCTGTCATAAATTGGGGCAAACCCGAAACAGTTATTACTTTAACGGTTTCATTGGGAACAGCGTTAAGCCTTATGGAATCGTCTAAATCATACTCTATCATAACGGTTACTTTATCGCCGTTTTTAAGCTTGTAACTGTTATCTGCTGAAAATCTGCAAAGCTGTGTAAATGGATTCTCGGAATTATTTATTATTTCTAAACGGGCATAACCACTAACGCCCGTTATTTCAAACTCAACGTCCTTGAAAACGTCTATAACCTCGGCTTCGGGTAAATTTTCAACCGTGAACGTTTTACTGCCGCATTTGATCTTAGATGCGGCATCTCCTCTTGCCAAAATTGTAACGGTAACGGTATCGCCGTTGCTTAAGTTCTCTGTCTTATCGCAGCTGTACGATATTGTGTCGGAATACTCCTCGTATTTCATTTCCCATTTAAAATATTCCTCGAAGTTCATCTCATTGGGAGCTTCGCCGATAATTTTAGAAATAAGCGCTCTGTCATCAAACGAGACGTAAGCTGTGCCGTAACCGTCGTTACCGTCAAAGGTGACTTCAACGTAATCAAAGGTGTTTATCTTTGAGGAAACTGCCATTACAATTAAAATCGGTACCAATATAGCCACCGCGATAACGCCGATAATGGTCGCCTTCATCGGAGTGGTCCACTTGCTCTCGCCCTGAGCCTTTTTTGCAGCCTCGCAGCTGCATTTTTCAAATAATGGTATCTTGTTACCGCAGTGTTCACAGTATTTCATTGTTATGCCTCCTAATTCTTTTTCTTGTATTCGTCAAACTTGAATATAAACGGCTCATAGCCGGGTAGACCGATAATAGCCTCACCTATTTGCAGGCGGGATATATCCCAATCCTCTACAACGTTGCCTTCACGCTGATTAGAATGCGTATATTCTTTTCCTAAAACATCGCCGCAATGCTTGCAGCGCACCTTACAAACACGTAAAAATTTCATTTTTTCTCCTTAAAAAACAAAAAAGACGCACTTACCCTCTTTCAAAAATGAAAGAAAGTAAAGTACGTCTTAAATTACATACTTTCACAGAAAAGCTGGATCGACTTTTCCGTATACTATCTTTTTGGTTGCTGTTACCGTAGCCTTAATAATGGCCCCGTCCCCTTACGGCGATGAATCTGCTCTAAGACAGTTTGACCTTGGCGATAACTGATCCGCACAACCGGCGGCTTCCACTTATTACTGAATATATGCCATCTTCCCGGCGCTGGCTCAAGCGCTACTTTTCTCGGTTGAGATGACTTCAGTTAATGTTGCTAATATTATATTATACCGCACACGTTTTGTCAAGTACATTATACCGCATTTGGCTTGTTAATAGCTACATTATACTTCAAAGGAGTATTGTAAAAAATACCCCCTATAGTTTCTTCTGCTATAGGGGGATTGTTAATATTATAAATTGTTTTTCCTTAACTTAATGACATTGCCGTTATACGGGGGGATTTTTATTGTTTTTTATTTCGAAATAAAGGTTGCGGTGCCGCCCGAATAGTAATAGCCCTTTTGTGCGGGAGCACCCTGAAGCGCGGCATCGTCCGCGACGGTACGGTCACAGTCAAGACCCTTGATGATATCTCCGAAGTAGGCGATAAACAGGTCGCCGTTTACGGTGATCTCCTGATTTTTAAGATTTCCCACCGATTCCGAAACGGTAAGCCTTACGGTGTTGTAGTTTATCTTCTCGAGTGCGGTTACGGTGTAGCCCTTAAGGGAGATATCCTTTTTGTCGGGGCTTATTGCGAGCATCGGGAAGCAGTCGCCGCCGAAGGTGACGTCAACGGTATGCTCGCCCGATTTTACTGCGGTGGCATTCATATCGGGAATAAACTGCACGAAATCAAGAGAAATCGAGCCGCCCTTTGCAGAGGGCTTGAATACAAGGAGGATATCGGTCATATTTCCCGCTATCTGACCGTCTGCAAGGGGAAGAAGATATCCGCCTGCGCCGTTTATTTTTATCTCCTTGCTCTGCGTTACTCCCTCGGAGGTTTTATACTGGCAGTATAAAACGCCCTTGGCATCATTTGTAACGTTTAAAAGCATCTCATTGTAGCAGTAGCCGTTTATCGGAAGAGTGAGAAGGGCAGCGCCGAGCTTGCCGTCGGCGGTTATCGTTGCGCTTCCGCCCGAAACGTTAAAGCTTCCGGTGTGGGCCTTGAAACCCTCGCCGTTTCCGTCCTTGTTAAAGGAAAATCTCGTGCGGTATTCGGTGAGATATTCGGTGACGTTCCCTGAGATAACGGTGCCGCCGAGATAGCCCTGCTCGCCCAGATTTCCGTAGAACTTCGTCTTGCCGCCGGTTGCTCTTTCGGGGGTGAAGAAGAAGTTGTCGATCAAGAACATATTGTCCTTGCCGTTTTTATTGTAAAGAATAACGTCGTAGTTATAGCCTGCGTTTTTGGTCCTTCTTAAGTTTCCGTAAAAGAGGTTACGGGCAAGCGTTACGGAATCGTGCGCCTGAGGATCGGGAAGCTGCATAAAGAGAATGCCGCCCGAATCGTTGTGGTGAAGGACGTTATCGACGAAGTTGATGTGATTGCAGGCGTATTCGAAGTCGAAGCCGCAGCCGTCGTTTTCACCGAGATTATATTCGTAGGCAAATTCCGAATTTGAAACGGTAACGTTATCGACCTCGCCCAAAAAGCTTCCGCAGGTGCCGCCGAAGAAGGTGTAGGTCTCGCTGCCGCCCATAAGCCTTGCTCTGTTTACCGTGATATTCTTGCAGTTTGAGGAAAAACGGATAATGCCGCCGTAGGAGCCTGTGTTGATAACGTCGTGGATATTTACGTTATCCATTCGGATTCCTTCGATTCCAACCGTTGCGTTATCCATTACAACGTTACAGATCTCAACGCCGCTGAAGATCTTGGAGCTGTGGCCTGAAAAGCGAATTGCGGTGGCAAGAAGCCATTCGCCGGCGCCGCCGCCCGTAGGCTCTATTTTGAGATTGTTTCTGTTAAGCTTGGGAAGATTTCCCTTCGGAATGTCGGAAAGCTCGTGCATCTTTTCCACGCTTCCGCCGTTTGCGGTGGCAAGCAGACGCAAAACCTCGTCGCACCAGATCTCCGCAATATCGCAGTTTCTTATGAGAAGCCCCTCGTTTTCAACCGACATCTCGGTTCTTACGTAGATGCCGAGGTAGGCGTTTCGGAGGTCAAGCTCCTCAACGGTGATAAAGCGGCTCGGGTTTATCTTTTCATATTCGCTTTCACCGCCGCCGAAAACGTTTATGTCGGAGATGAGCAGACAGATATCGTCGATGGTGTTATTGAGTCTGATTATCGGCTTGGGTGCCTTTTTGTCGCCGTAAGAGGAAACGGTAACGTGATTTTTTTCGTCGCCGCCGCCGTAAATTTCAAGGCGCTCGTTCCATACGTCGCCGCGCTTTAAAAGCACCTTGTCGCCCGGCTTCAAAACGCGGGTGTTGACGTTTTCAAAGCTTTTCCAGGCGCTCCCCTTCGAGGTGCCGCTGTTTGAGTCGTCACCGCTTGACGAGCTTACGTAATAGGTGGTGCCCACGCCGCCGCAAGAGGTCATCATAACAATCACTCCCAAAAACGTTGAAATAAATAAAATGAGGGATAATGCAAGCGAAATAATTTTCTTTTGCAAGACAAATCAATCCTTTCTGTATAGGATTATAACAAATATTTTAATATATTACAAGAGGAAAAGGAAAATTGAGCAATTTTTTGACATCGAGAGCAATTTATTGCATATTTGCGGCAACTGTTTGACGCCGTTTTGTTGAATTTTGTAAAAATTGCAGAGAAAAAATCGTCAAAAGAAGGTTAAAAACCAAAAAATAAGATAATAACGGTAAACTTGAAAACAAAAACAAAGATAATTTGTAATATATAAACAAAACCGCAAAATTCTCAAAACCAAAAGCTGTTTTATAGGAATTTTGTTAAAAGAGGATTTATTGTTTTGCAAATTGTAAAAATATGGTAAAATTTAAAACAACGTTCAAAGAAAGGAGAGAAACGATGGAAAAAATCAAGGTAATTATTTTAGATGACAGCACGACCTTCAGAAATCAGATGTCGATCGAGCTTCATCGAAAGGATTTTGAAATTGTCGGCGTAAGCGGAAACGGCGAAGAGGGAATAAAGCTCATAAAGAGCGAGCGTCCCGACGTTGTAATAACCGATATTCTGCTTTCGGGAATCGACGGAATCGGAGTTATAAAAAAGATAAAGGAAGAAAATTTAAGGCGCGCACCCGTTTTTATAATAGCGACCAAGCTTTCAAGCGACTATCTCATGAGGGAGGCGAACGCTCTCGGAGTTGGCTATTATCTGTTAAAGCCGGTAACTCCCGAGATCCTTTGTGAGAGGATCTCGAAGATAGCGGCGGCAAGAGGTAGAGCGGTAACGGAGCCGACGGCAGAGGGAAGCTTCTCGGGCGAGCTTGAAAGAGAGGTTACCGACTGCATTTTAGAGCTTGGTATTCCCGCACATATAAAGGGCTACTATTACATAAGAACGGCAATAATTATGGCAATGGAAAATCCCGAGCTTTTACACGCGGTAACGAAGATACTTTATCCCTCTATTGCAAAGAAATTTCAAACCACGCCCTCCCGCGTTGAACGGGCGATCCGCCACGCCATTGAGGTATCGTGGGAAAGAGGGGATATTGAGAAGCTTCAGGCGGTTTTCGGCTACACCGTTTCTGTAAGCAAGGGAAAGCCCACCAATTCGGAGTTTATCGCGCTTCTTGCAGATAAGCTTCGCTTAAAGCACAAAATAGCGGTGTAAAAAATTCCCGTCGGAGCTCCGACGGGAATTTTTTGTTGCAATGAAAAGTGAAATATGATATTATATAACCATAAAAAGATCGGAGAAAGAAGAAATGAAAAGCATAAACGGAAGATCTCTCGTTTTTTCAGCTGTGTTTTTTCTCATAATTTCAGTTTTGCCCGTGGCAATGATAAAGCTCATAGGCTTTTTGTTTACGGACGAGGTGGCCTCGGTGCTTTTGCAGCTTACAGACTCGTTTACCGTCCCGCCCTTTGCCGTTACGCTTTTGCTCGCGGCGATATTTTATCTTTTCAATGCAAAAAAAGAAGCTCGAAAATGGCAAAAGGCGGTTTTTTATCCTGTGTTTTGCCTTATCTCTTTTGCGGTATCGCTTCTTCTGACCACCGTTAACGGCGTGCCCGTTTTCGTGGTTTTAAAGGCGGCTCTGGAGGTGTTTATATGAAAAAGGCGGCATTGATAATTATCTCTCTTGTTCTTCTCTTTTCGCTCTTTTCGGGCTGTGCCGTTAACCGCGGCATAAGCGGCTTTTCCGAAGAAGGAGAAAGCTTTTTTGCGGGCTTCGGAAAGTGCGAGATAAAAATACCCGATTACGAGCCCCTGTATATTGCCGGTTACCGAAACGGCTACGGGATAACGGGGGTGCTTGACCCGCTTTATTCCCGTGCAGTTGCCCTTTCGGTGGGCGGTAAAACAATCGTTGCCGTCGCGGTCGATTGCGTGGGACTTGCTTCCGGCACGGTAAACGATATAAAACGCGAAATGAAAAAGAACCCCTTGCTTTCAGAGGTTGAAATAACGGTAAGCGCCACCCACACTCACGCGGGAATTGATACGATGGGTCTTTGGGGAAAAGTCGCAGAGGACGGTAAAAGCCCCGCTTTTATGGAAGCGGTAAAGGCGTCTGCGGCGTCTGCGGCGGTTGCGGCTGCTTCCGATATGAGAGAGGGAAGCCTTTATTTTTCAAAGGCCTCGGTAAAGGAGCTCCTTTACGATTCGAGAATGCCAAAGGCTTATGATGAAAACGTCTATCAGATAAGATTTGAGCCGAGTGACGGAGGCGCGGGCTTTCGCATAATAAATCTCGGGGCGCACGCCGAGGCGCTTCGCTCTGAAAACACCCTCGCAAGTCCCGATTATCCCGCACACACGGGCAAATATATCTTCGAAAAAACGGGTGACGAATATATTTATTTCGCAGGGGCGCTCGGAGGTCTTATCTATACGAAAATGCAAAAGGACGCAAACGGCGTCGAGCTTGCCCCAACCGAAAACGTGAAGAAAACGGGAGAAAGGATAGGGGAGGCGCTCCTTTCGGTAACGGAGGAAAGGAAGCTTTCCCCGACCCTTTCCTTTGCAACGGTGTCGGTGACGCTTCCGATTGAAAACAACACCTTCGTTGCCCTTCGTGCCCTCGGAGTTCTCGAAAACGAGTTTGTTTACAACGGCGCGGGCAAGCTCGGAGTGTCGGCAAAAAGCAGACTTTCGCTTTTGAGGATAGGGGAGGTAACGGCGGCGTTGGTTCCCGGGGAGCTTTTCCCCGAGCTTGCCTACGGACTTCCCGAATTCACCGAGTTTTATTCGGTGAACGGACGTGTTAAAAACCCAAAAACCTTCAAGGAGATTTTAAATACCGACGAATTTCTCGTTTTCGGTCTTACCGACGACGAAATAGGATATATCGTGCCGCCCAATGATTTTCTTCTTCACGAAAGCTCTCCCTATCTGGAGGAGGCGCGTGACGGCTACGGCAGAAATCATTACGAGGAAACGAATTCGCTTTCTCCGCACACCGCGGGGCTTATTGCAAAAGCTCTTGAAGAACTTGCGGCATCGCCTTTTATGAGCAAAATAGGCTGATGAACCCGAAAATTTTTCACCTGTCCACGTTTTTTCGGGGGGTTGAAATTCACAAAAAAATATGTTATAATGAAACCAAAGGAGATGATATTATGAAAAAGTTATTTGCTTTATTGGTTGGGCTTACAATGGTCGCTGTCACGGCGGCGTGCACAGTTACCGAGGGCGGAAGCTCTCTTCCCGTTGGCTCCGAAGCCTCGTCGGAGGCAGGCTCCTCGGGGGCAGCTTCTTCAGAGGTATCGTCGTCTGAGGTGAATTCATCTGAAGCGTCGTCGGATGCTACTTCCTCCGAAACAACCTCAAACAGCTCGGAGGTTGAAGGAAAAAAGAAATTCTACTCGCTCGATGAGATTGGAAGTTATGTCGCAAGCTGTATTAACGGTAAGGATTTCAACGCACTTTCAGAGGCTTTCCCAAATTATAATACGTCAACGAATAAATATGAGAAATTCGATTACTCGGCGCTTGCGTCTCTTGAGGGCATCGAGGCGTCTTATGAGGTGGAGGATGAAGGGGTGGAAAGCGTTATACTGACGCTAAACGTCCCCGAACCGAAGAATACCCCTCTCTTAAAGGGCGAAAATAAAATTCAGCTGTTTTTTATGCAAGACCAAGATACTAGCTTTGGCTTGATCTACGCGGTAAGAGTAGGCATCTCTGACGACGCTCTTGAAAAAGCGTTCGGCGTAAACAGATTCGATGCGGGTGTGTTCGATTTTCTGTTAAACGTGACTAAATTGAAGCCGTTTGCTTCGTTCGATGAAATAGCGGCTATAGACGTTAATTTGGTGGTAAGCTTAAACGTCGGTACGGCTGAAATGGGCGACGTTGATATTCTTAACGGTGTGGTTGAGCAATTCTTCGGTGTAAGCGATTATTACAGAGTGGAAAACGGAAAGATAGTTGCTGAAAACGGCGAGGAATATATGGATATCTGCGCAAGCGGCTGGCATATCGGCGGAATCGGAGCATCTATATTTGATTACACCGTTTCGGGCGATACCGTTACGGTAAGAGTTATCGATACCTGCGATCCGCTCGGAATTATCATTGAGGGCGGCTGTGAATATACAATAAAGCTCGTTGAGGGCGGCTATAACATAGTTTCAGGAAAGCAAATCGACGCATCGGAGTTTTTTAATTTAGCGGTAAAAAGCTATTTTTCCACTCCAAAGGAAATGGGAGATTATATCGTAAGATGCTTTGATGAAAAGCGCTTTGATATTCTTGCAAAGGCGTTTTCGCCAAGCTATGATATTTACGATTATTCGGTGCTTTCCTCGCTTGACGGTATCGAGGTATCGTATGAGGTCAAAGCCGCAGATGATTACTACGCGACGGTTTGCCTGATGCTGAACGTTCCCGATCCGAAAAATACCGCAATGATTGCCGGAATGAATAAAATAACGCTTAATCTGCACAATTACGGCGACGGTTTTTACCTGTTGGCCGCAACGAGAGAGCCGAACGAGCCGGTTGATCTTACGGCGGCGCTTGGAGTGTCGCACGATTGGGACACCATTCCTTTTACCGAATTTTTGAATCACACCAAGCTAAAAACCTTTGATTCCACCGCAGAGCTTACAACCAACGATATAGAATCGGCGATTTCTTACCTTATTGGCAATCCGGACAATCTCGATAAGGTAAACAACGCCATTTATGAATATTTCGGTATTGAAAACTATTGCAGTATGGAAAACGGCTTGATTGTTGACAAAAACGGTATGGAGTTCCCCGGCGTTGGTCTTACGGTTGTCGGAATAAACTCAAGCCGCGGTGCATCGTATTACTCTTACACCACCTCGGGCAAGGTGGTTACGATAAGAATTTTGGCAACCCTTGACCCGCTTGGATTATTCCTCGATGAGTTTGTTGACTACACGGTAGAGCTTTCTGAAAACAGCTACAGAATAATCTCCGCGGTGTCAGTTCCCGTAACCGAGCTTTTAAATTAAAACCCACAAATTTAACCGCAGGCAGAAGCCTGCGGTTTTGTTTTTTGAAAATCAGCAAAAAAGTTGATGAAAATGGAAATTTTCGGTTGTGTTTTTGCTGTATTTGTGATATACTTAAAATACTGTATTTTATAATTATAAAAATAAAAGAAAGGAAGTGCGGCTTTGTCGATAACAACCGAAAGAAGCTTTCGCCACGAGTTTAAATATTTCGTGAACAATTCCGATATATGGCAGCTTCGCAACCGTCTGCGGTTCGTAATGGAAAAGGACTTGAACGTTTCCAAAAACGGGCGCTACAAAATTAAAAGTCTTTACTTCGACAACGCTTACGACGATGCTTTGAAGGAAAAGTACGATGGCATTTCCGACAGAGAAAAATTCCGAATAAGGCTTTATAACGATGATGACAGCTTTATAAGGCTTGAAAAGAAGCTCAAGCACAACGGTCTTAACGAAAAGACGAGCGCAAGGCTCACAAGAGAACAGGTCGAGGCGCTGCTCAAGGGCGATTACGATTGGCTCAAGAGCTTTGACAAGGAAATTTACGCAGATTTTTACTATAATCTCCGAGTTAAAGGATTAAGACCGAAAACAATAGTTCAATATATAAGAGAGCCATACGTTTACCGCTACGGAAACGTGCGAGTCACCATCGACAGCGACGTGCGCACAGGCTTAAACAGCGTTGATCTTTTCGATAAGGAGCTGCTTACCGTTCCCGTTCTGGAAAGCGGAAAGTCGATTTTGGAGATCAAATACGACGAGTATTTGCCCGATATAATCAAAACACTCACCCAGATAGGCGCAAGAGAGAGAACCCAGGCATCGAAATACGCCGCCTGCAGAATTTATTTATGAGGAGAAAAAATCATGGTTTACGCATTATCCTTTTCAGACGTTTTCAAAAACAGCTTTTTCAACAACTTTGAAAGCATTGAGCCCTGGCAGATAGCTCTTGCATTTGGCTTTTCGCTTCTTTTGAGCATTGGCATCTTCTACGTTTATAAGTACACCTTCTCGGGCGTTCTTTATTCAAAGAGCCTTGGCTTTACCTTCGTTATTCTCTCGCTCGTTACCACCTTGGTAATTATGGCGGTATCTTCTAACATGATACTTTCACTCGGTATGGTCGGTGCTCTTTCGATCGTTCGTTTCCGTGCGGCAATCAAGGAGCCGGTTGACATCGGCTTTATCTTCTGGGCACTTGCGGTAGGTATCGTAAACGGCGCAGGACTTTTTGCACTTTCGGTTGTAGGCTCGGTTGTAATTGCAGCCGTAGTTCTTGTTTTTGCAAACCTCAAATCGAAATACAATCCCTACGTTCTCGTTATCGACCTTGAGCCCGAATACAACGAGGAAAAGCTCATGGCTTTCCTTAAAGCAAGATGTAAGATGTTCTCGGTTAAATCAAAAACCATCGGCGCAAACGGCGCAGATATTACCGTTGAGGTAAGAATTGAGGATAGCGGCGTTAAAATCGTAAACGAGCTTAACCGCTTTGACTTTGTAAGAAGCGCAGCTTTGATAAGCTTTAACGGCGACTACGCAGGATAATAAAAAGTAAGGAGATCCGAAGGATGAAAAAGCTTTCATCTATAATTAAACGCAGCCTGTCGGCGCTTTTGGCGGCGTCAATGCTGCTTTGCGTTTCCTGCGGGACTGCCGGATCGATAGTTTCGGGCGCGCTTCTCGACAAAGAGATTTACGTAAGCGAGTTTATGGCGCTTAACACCAATACCATTATCGATATGGACGGCGAGCCCGAGGATTGGATCGAAATAAGAAACAACTCGGATAAGGATATAAATCTTATAGGCTACACCCTCTCCGATGACCCCGAAAAGCCCGACAAATGGGAATTTCCCGATTGCACGGTAGCGGCGCACGGTCATATTCTCGTTTTCGCATCGGGTAAAAACAGGGAGATAAACGGTGAGATTCACACCAACTTCTCGCTTTCCTCCTCGGGAGAGAGAATAATTCTCACCACCTCAAGAGGCAAGGTCGTATCAGATATCGAATACGGCAAGCAAAACGCCGATATCTCGATGGGCGTTGCCCTTGAAAACGGCGTAAGAAAGCTCGTAAACTTCTACGAGGCAACTCCCGGTCTTGAAAACGCGGGCGAATATATCGACGTGGGAAAGGTCATTGAGCAGTCGGATTTCGCACTTCTCATTAACGAGATAACCCCCAGAAACGCATACAGCTACTACACCCAGAGCGGCAGCTATGAGCAGTGGGTGGAAATTATAAACAGATCAGATAAGGCGGTAAAGGTTTCGGAATATTATCTTTCCGACGATGCCGAAAAGCCGCTCAAATACCGTCTGCCCGACGTAACGCTCGAGGCGGGCGAAACGGTTGTGATATTCGTTTCGGGAGAGGGAACTACCTTTGCCGACATCGAAGAATATCACACCAACTTCTCAATGAGTGCAGAGGAAACCACACTCTATCTTGCACACGTTTCGGGAGCAACCGTAGATGCGGTTGAGTTATCCCCCGAAATGAAAAAGAATAACAGCTACGGACGAAGCCTTGCAGACCCCGAAAAGTGGGTTTACTATGCACGTCCCACCCCCAATAAACCGAACACAACACAGGAATTTGAATCTTTGACAAAGGCGGCGGAGCTTACATCTTCGTCGCTTATTGTAACTGAAGTATCCACCGCAAACGTTTCGGGATTAAAGCTTACCAACAAGACATACGCCAAAAACCACGGTCTTGTTTACTCATTTATGTATTATGCCGACTGGCTTGAGCTTTATAATCCCACCGATAGCGAGATAAGCCTTTCCGATTATATTCTCGGAAACGATAAAGCGCTTTTAACAAGCTTTGCCACCCTTCCCGATTACAAGATCGCACCCGGTGAATATAAGATCGTTTTTATCGGTCTTGAAGAGGACTATTACGTTAAAAGCAGTGAGGAAATAGGCTCGGTGCTTCATCTTTCCGCCGAGGGCGACACCGTTTTTCTTGTTTTGAAGGAAAGCGGCGAGGTAGTTGACTTTATGGAAACGGGCAGGCAGTTTGACTACGTGACCGTTGGCAGAAAGGGCACTGTAAGCTCCGAAGCCTACTATTTTCAGAAGGCAACTCCCGGCTCGGAAAATATCTACGACGGCGTTAACAAGGTGAGCCGACAGCCCGAATTTTCGGTTGACGGCGGCATCGTTCCCGAGGGCACCGTTATAACACTTACGCCTCCCACTCCGTCGGCAAAGATCTATTACACCACCGACGGCAGTATGCCAAACGCCTCCTCCAAGCTTTATACCGACGGTATAAAAATCAACAAGACCACCGTTATAAGAGCCGTTGCCGTTGAGGAGGGCAAGCTCGTTTCGATAGACGTGACGAGAACCTTTTTCGTAAACGTGAGCCACACCCTTACCGTGCTTTCGGTTTCGGGCGACCCCGAGGGATTTTATAACGACGAATACGGACTTTTCGGATATCCCTACGACGGTGTTTCCACCACTCACGGCGGATATATAACAAAGCTCAAAAACAGAGGTCTTAAAAGCGTTAAGACGTCGGGCAGCATTGAGTTTTACAAGGACGGCAACTTAAATCTTCAGTTCGATGGCGAGCTTTCGCTTTTCGGTCAGTACAGCCTTGTTACCGACCAGAAATCCTTTAAGGTCGAGCTTAAGAGCAAATACGGAATAGACGAGATAAACTATCCTCTTATTGAAACCAACGAGATAAACTATTACACCGATTTCGTGCTCCGTCAGGGCGGCTACCCCGACAGCTCCCGCACGAGAATTTTAGACCTAACCTTTGCAAGACTTGCAAAGACCTCACTTGATATCGACGTTATGGACGGCATTCCCGTCGTAGTTTATATAAACGGTGAATATCACGGACTTTATAATCTCCGTGAAAGATTTGACGTTGACTATATCGTAAACCACTACGGCTCAAATCCCGAGGACGTGGATATGATAAAGGGAAACAAGACCATTCTCTACGGCTCTCTTGCCGATTACAACGCCCTTAAGGCATATGTCACCACTCACGATCTTTCGGTTAAGGAGTATTACGATTACGTTTGCTCGCAGGTAGATATCGAAAGCCTTATGAACTGGTGGGCAATGGAAAGCTTTTTGGTAAACACCGACTCGGGTAACATCAAATTCTTTAGAGATAAGGCAAACGGTAAGTGGCGATGGTTTTTGTTTGACCTCGACTGGTCGCTTTTCGGCTCGAATTATCTCGGCACCTACGATATGCTCCGTCAGTTTGCCTTCGACCCTGCCGGTCACGGAATAGGGAACGGCTTTGAAACCTGGCTTACCTGCGGACTCGTTAAAAACAAGGACTTCAAGGAACGCTTTATTCACAGATATATGTACGTTATCCATTACGTTTTCGAGGATAACCGTGTAAGCGATACGGTTGATTACCTTTCATCTCTTATTGAGAGCGAAATTCCGAACCATATAAAGAGATGGAAGACCGAGAACGATAACTACGCAAATAACGAATACCGCTCTTCACCCGGCTCACTTTCGGGCTGGAAAAATGCGGTTGAGGGCATAAAGACACGCGTTCAGAAGAGAAAGCCCTACGCTCTTAAGGAAATAAAGAATTTCTTTAAGCTTACCGATGCCGAAATGGAATATTATGCAACCCACGATATCGACGGCAACCCCTACGTTCTTTACGATATGCACGGAAACGTTGTAGAGCCGGAGGCGGCGTTATGACGAAAAAGCAAAAGATAGGGCTTGTTACGGCAGTAGCTGTCTTTTTACTCGTCGCCGTTATAGGAATTCTCACCATTTCGGGTGCGCAAGAGATAGTTATATCGGAGTTTAACGGCAAAAAGGTGCTTCTTGGCGATTACGACTGCTTTATTGAATTCAACCGCCGAATAGCGATGAGGGATAGCAGGGATTTTATTGCAAGAAGTCTGAAATATTCCCATTATCTTGCAAAGCAAAACGTCAAGCTTACCGATGAGGATATAGCAAAGGCTTTAGAGAAGCTTGAAAAGGAGTATTTTGAGGAAGAAAATTTTGCGGATTATTATATTCCGATTGCAAAATCCGCGAAAATGGAGTATAATAGTTTCAGAGAATCGTTGGCCTGCTACGCCGCCTGCGTTGCGGTAACCGAGCTTTTTGAGGATTATGCAAAAAGCGAGTATGAAAAGCAGGATAAGGAATCGGAAAATTATATCTCCGAGCTTGACAGCTTCCTTTACACCCTTGAAAAAGAGGCGATGAAGGAGGAGGCAAAGATAGTTACCTCCTTTAACGATTCGAAAAACGAATTCGGCGTTTCAAACTACGAAAAGCATTACGAGTGCTTTGTGGGGCTTATTGGCGAGACAAGTAAATTCGAGTCGATCAGGTCGATAACGCTCTATATAGGAATAGATAAGCGCTACGGCAGAGAGGCTGATATCTCTCAGCTTGAGGCATATCTCGACACTATTTATTCAGGAATAAAAAGAATAGAGGGCTATGAGGGAATTTTGAACGATATGGGCGCCTCTGATTTTGAATTCTGGATTCAGGCAAAGAAATTTTACCGAAACGTTTACGTTTACGAGCAGTTAACGCAGGATTATTTCGCCTCGCGCTTTCAGCTTAAAAAGACGGCGGGAACTCTTCCCGAGGGAGTTACCACTCTCGAGGAATACGCCGCATATATCCTTATTGACACCGCTCTTATGTGCAAGGTGGTCAACACGGATTTTGAATGGAACAGAAACCAGAAATAAATATAAAGGATGAAAAAAATGACGTCTAAGGAAAGCGAAAAAATCTTCGGCAAAGAAAAATCAGTTGCGAGGCTCGGAATTATTGCCCTTAAAGGCACCGAGGAGCTTGCAAAGAAAATCGATTACTATTTAACCGACTGGTCAAACCAGCTTGACGAGCCTGTTGAGACCTTCTTGATAGAGGCGGATTGTCCCCGTTTTTCTTCGGGTGATGCAAAGGGCATAATCAAGCAGCCGGTAAGAGGTCTTGACCTCTACATTCTCGTTGACGTGGCAAACTACAGCTGCACCTACAATATGTTCGGATTCGAGAACAATATGTCGCCCGACGATCATTATCAGGACCTCAAGAGAATTATTCAGGCGGTTTCGGGCAAGGCTCACAGAATCAACGTAATTATGCCGGTGCTTTACGGCGGACGTCAGCACAGAAGAAACTACCGCGAGTCGCTTGACTGTGCAGTTGCGCTTCAGGAGCTTCAGTCAATGGGCGTTGTAAACGTTATTACCGTTGACGCTCACGACCCCAAGGTTAACAACGCAGTCCCCCTTATGGGCTTTGATAACATTATGCCCGTTTATCAGACGTTAAAGACTATCTTCCGCACCGTTCCCGATATTAAATTCGATAAAGATCACTTTATGGTGGTAAGCCCCGATGAAGGCGCAATGAACCGCAATATGTATTACGCATCGGTCCTCGGCGTTGACCTCGGTATGTTCTATAAAAGACGTGACTACTCAAAGATAGTAAACGGCAGAAATCCCATTGTGGCTCACGAATACCTCGGAAACTCGGTTGAGGGTAAGGACGTATTCATTGCCGACGATATGATATCCTCGGGTGAATCAATGCTTGACCTTGCTTACGAGCTTAAGAAGCGCAAGGCAAACAAGATCTTTGCATACGTAACCTACGGCTTCTTTACCAACGGTCTTGAGAAGTTTGACAAGGCTTATGCCGACGGCGTGCTTTCGGGCGTTTTCGCAACAAACCTCACCTACCGTATGCCCGAGCTTCTCGAAAGAGAGTGGTTTAATGAGGTTGACGTTTCGAAATATCTTTCCTATTATATAGCATCTCTCAATCACGATCTTTCTATCGGTAAGGTAATAGATCCTCATCAGAAGATAAAAGCGCTTTTGGAAAAGACGAATAATAAATAAGAAAAACGATCCCGCCATTTTGGCGGGATCTTTGCTTTTTGTTTCCGATGCGGAGGTTTTTCCGTAAAATTTGCCGTTTGTAAAAAAATATGTTATAATAATAAAAACTTCTCTTTTTACGTAGTTTTTCGCAGTAAAACCGTAGTATATAGGTAAAGGAGGTCGGTAATATGAACGATGAAAGAATAATCGGTCTGTTTTTTGAACGCTCGGAAACGGCAATTTCGGAGCTTGAGAAAAAATACGGCAAGCTTCTTTATGCGGTAGCAAATAACGTTCTTAATGATAGCGAGGACGCGCGCGAGTGCGTAAACGACACCTATCTTGCAACGTGGAACGCCGTTCCGCCAGCAAACCCCAATCCGCTTCTTTCCTTTGTCTGCAAAATAGTAAGGAACCTTTCACTTAAGCGTTACGAGCAAAACACCGCAAAAAAGAGAAACAGCGCTTATGACCTTTCTCTTTCGGAGATTGGCGATTTTGTTTCTGCAAAGGAAAACGTTGAGGCGGAAAACGAAAGAAAAGAGCTTTTGGCGGCGGTTGAAGGCTTTTTGAAAACGCTTTCAACCGAAAACCGAGTGATCTTTATGCGCCGCTACTGGTTTTTCGACAGCTATGCCGACATCTCCAAAAGGGTGGGAATTTCGGAAAAGAACGTTTCTGTCCGGCTTGTAAGGCTGCGCGACCAACTGCGTAGCTATTTAAAGGAAAGAGAGGTAATAATATGAATAATAAGGAATTTTTAAGCTCGCTTAACGAAATTGACGAGCGCTACGTTAACGAGGCTGCCGAATATAACGTAAATAGCAGGCGTTCGTTTTTCTTAAAGCTCGGCGCATTGGCCGCCTGCCTGTGCATTTGCATTGTGGCGGTGCTAAATCCATTTGGACAGGAATTTACATATGGCAGCTCAAGCAGTCCCGGAACTAACAGTGTGCCGGGGGTGCCTCCTTTGCAATTTACAAGCCGAAGCTTTTACAGCAAGGAAGAGCTTATCACTTGGATAAAGGACGGCGGTAAATGGGAAGGGAATTGGGGCAGCGGATATTATAATCCGGAATATGACGGCGCTTATGATAAAAACTTATTTTATAATGCCGCTGTTGAAAACGGCTATTTCCCTTCAATAAAGCTTAAAATATCGGAAGATTATAAATATTATTATACTGTAAGTGCCGATAGCTATTCATTTTTCTATTGCACCCCAAAAGGAGATTCCGATATTGAAAGCTGCTCAATTATGATTTATGTTGTTTCAGACGGGGAAAAGGAGCTTTCAATTAAAGAAAAGGCGGAAAAATACGGACTTATAGGTGATTGGATACCAAAGGATGCAATTAACGTGTATTCCGATTCCGACGAGATTTATAATCAGTATGGCGAATACGTTGCGGTAAAATCCTATGAATATGAGGAAAATAAATTTAAGGTGCCGCGAATCATTATTGAAAAAGACAATTTTTTGATTAAGATATCTGTGGTTGGAGGCGTTGACGATCCGCTGAAAATATTTGATTATTTTGAAGTTGCTTTTGAGAAAATTAACACGTAAGTCAAAAATTATAAACGGCAACAATGATGTGCTTGAGTAAAAAAACGCCCCGCAAAATCGGTGCGTTAAAGGAGGCAATTTTATGAAAAGGCTGGCAGTATTGGTCTTTACGTTAACTCTTGTTTTTGCCTTGGTTGGCTGTGTGGGAGTTACGTCGGGGAAAGGGCTTCTTAAGGAGGGTACGGTAAAAAGCGTTTCGGTTTCCTCTTTGCCCGAGGGTTATTCCTACTCATTTAGCGGCGAAGAAGCAATGGCTGTCGTCGGTTATATTCAAGATTTAAATTTAATCGCAAAATTTGAGGAGAATCCTAACGATTATGACGGATTGACATGGGTTATCACTTTTAAATACGATAACGGAAAGGTTTTGAAGCTCTACCATTTCGGTAATATGTTTATAGGAACGGAAGACGGCAAATGGTATAAAATGAAAACCGAGGAAGCAAACTGTTTCGGAGAATTGTTAAACGAGTTAAAATCCCGCTAATTGTTAAACACCCCCGCCTCGAAAGAGGCGGGGGGTCATTTTGCTTGTTTGCGCTTTTATGCGGGCAAATTGAAAAGTGCCCCGCGCAGAGAGGATATGCTTCGTCGGCTTTGCCGCCACCACACCTCTTCACTATTCACTTTTCACTCTTAACTTAAAAAGCTCCGTCCTTTCGGGACGGAGCTTTTAGCTTTATTTATTATCGCTTTTTCTTATTTCCGCGCGCTTTATCTTGCCCGATATAGTCTTGGGAAGCTCGGTTACGAACTCAACTATTCGGGGATATTTGTAGGGCGCGGTGGTGCGCTTGACGTGGTCCTGAAGCTCCTTTTTAAGCTCCTCGGAGGGGGTGTAGCCCTTTGCGAGAATTATAGTTGCCTTAACTATCTGACCTCTTACGGGGTCGGGCACGGCGGTAATAGCCGTTTCCAGAACAGCGGGGTGCTCAAGAAGCGCCGATTCGACCTCGAAGGGACTTATGCGGTAGTCCGACGATTTGATAACGTCGTCGGTTCTGCCGACAAACCAGAAGTATCCTTCTTCATCAAACCAGGCGACGTCGCCTGTGTGATAGTAGCCGTCATACATAACGGAGGAGGTCTTGTCCTCGTCGTTTGCATAGCCCGTGAAAAGTCCGTAGGGGTGGCGCTCCGTCATATCAATACAGATCTCGCCCTCCTCGCCGACCTCACAGGGGTCGCCCTTATCGTTCAACAAAATTGTGTTGAAATGGGGTGAAGGCTTGCCCATTGAGCCGGGCTTGGGAGTGACCCAGGGGAAGGTTGCCGCCAAAACCGCGGTTTCGGTCTGACCGCAGCCCTCGCGAAGCTCAAGGCCGGTCATATTTTTCCACTGTTTAAAGACCTCTGCGTTTAAAGGCTCGCCCGCAATGTAGGTTGCGCGAAGAGAGGAAAGGTCAATGCCCGTAAGGTCCTCCTTGATGAGAAAGCGGAAGACGGTGGGCGGTGCGCAGAAGGTCGTTATCTTGTGCTTTTCAATCATTTTTGCCATTTCAAGGGGCAAAAAGCGGGTATCGAAATCGTAAACGAATACCGAGGCTCCGCAAAGCCACTGACCGAAGATCTTGCCCCACGAGCATTTTGCCCAGCCTGTTTCGGCAAGGGAGAAGTGAAGGTCGGTCTCCTTGAGGCTTTGCCAGAAGCCTGCGGTGAGAATGTGACCCAAGGGGTAGAAAAAGTTGTGGGTAACCATTTTGGGCATGCCTGTTGTGCCCGAGGTGAAGTAGATTATCATATTACCGTTCGGGTCGATATCGCGGCGGGGAAATTCCTCCGAGGCAGCCTCGACGCATTCGTCGAAATCAAGCCTGTTTTCCGCCTTGCCCTCAACGGTTGCCAAAATTACGGGGTGGTCAAACTCCTTTTCCGCCTCGATGAAGGAATGCTCTATCTCGCTATCGGTAACGTAAACCGCCATTTTGGCGTTTGAGCTGTTAACACGGTAAACGATATCCTTTTTCGTGAGCTGATGGGTGGCGGGAATAAGGGTTGCACCGAGCCTGCAAAGAGCGGGAACGATATACCAATACTGATAGCGGCGCTTTACGATAACAAGCACTCTGTCGCCCTTTCCGATGCCGAGCGCTTCAAAGGCATTTGCCGCCTTTTTGGAAAGGCGGGAGATATCGGCAAAGGAGAAGGTTTTTGTTTCGCCCTTGTCGTTTGCCCAGACGAGTGCGCGCTGTGAGGGCGCTTCCGCGGCGTAAACGTCAACAACGTCGTTTGCAAAGTTGAAGTTATCGGGGGCGGTTATTTTGAAATTTTTGCGAAAATCCTCGTAGCTTTCGAAATTTTCGTTGCAAAATCGGGATAAAAGTCTCATATTTTGTTAGTCCTTTAAATTCAGATTACTATGACTAAGATTCTCGCATCGTTTTCGTTTGCCGCCTTCATTGCGTGGGGATAGGAAGAGTCGAAATAAAGGCTGTCGCCCTCGTTTAAGATCATTTCCTTGCCGTCGATGCATATCTTGTAGCTGCCCTCGAGGCAGTAATGATATTCCTGACCCTTGTGAAAGTCGAAATGATATTCGGCCTTTCTTTTTTCACCGGGAATGGTGACCAAAAGGGGCTCTATCTTTCTGTCGGCAAAATGGCTTGCGAGATTCTGATAATGATACGCGTCGTTTCTGTCAACCGCGAGTCCTCTGCTTTTGCGGACTACGGAGAAGTTGCGAAGCTTGGGCGTATCGCCTGTAAGAAGCTCCGTCATAGAAATCTTAAGCTCGTTACAGACGTTGTATAAAAGGCTCACCGGTATATCCTTTTCTCCGCTTTCATAGGCGAGATATTCTTCGGGAGCCAATCCCACTCGCACCGCTATTTCTTCGGGCGTTATATCGGAAAGCTCTCTCATAGCCTTCATTCTCTCTGCGATTTCAAAATTTTTAACAGACATTGCCAAAAGCTCCTTTCGGATTTATTTGCGGCTTATTATTCGGCGTAGTTATAGCCGATCTCGAAAGCCTTGTTGTTTCTCTCGGTAATTTCGGGAAGATTTTTCTTGTTGTTCTTCTCCAAGGCCTTCAAAACGGTTTCCTTGGGAAGGAAGGGATATTCCTTGCAGATCTTACCGAGCATGATGATATTTGCAAGTCCCTTGAGCCCGTTTTCGTTTGCAAGGCTCGTTGCGGGAATGTAGAAAACGCTTATATCGGTTCTCTCGGATTTTGAGGAAACGAGAGAGCTGTCGATAAAGGTGTAGCCGCCTGCTACGGTAGCCTTGTCGAATTTATCGAAGGAGGGCTGATTCATGACCACAAGACAGGAGGGGGTAAGTACCTGGGGGGAGCCGATCTCCTCGTCGGATACGGTTACGGAGCAGTTACAGGTGCCGCCTCTCATTTCGGGGCCGTAGGAGGGAAGCCAGGAAAGCTCCTTGCCTTCAAGAAGACCCGAAACGGCGATTGCCTTTCCGAGGAAGAGTATGCCCTGACCGCCGAAGCCTGCAAGTAAGAAGGTATGAGTTGTATTATTCATTTTTATTTCCTCCTTATTCCTTATCCTTGTAGCAACCCAAGGGATAATAGGTTTCCATATTTTCCTTAAGCCACTTTATAGAGTCCTTGGGAGTCATGCCCCAGTTGGTGGGACAGGTCGAAAGAACCTCAACGAAGGAAAGACCCTTGCCTGCCTTCTGGGTTTCAAAAGCTTTTCTGATTGCCTTTTTGGCGTTCATAATGCCGGGAACGCCGTCGATGGCAACGCGCTCTGCGTAGGCAACGCCGTCAAGAGTTGCAAGCATTTCGCAAACTCTTATGGGGTAACCCTGAGTAGCAACGTTTCTTCCGTAGGGTGAGGTCTGGGTGACCTGACCGGGCAGGGTAGTGGGAGCCATCTGACCGCCGGTCATACCGTAGATGGCGTTGTTGATGAATATAACGGTGATATTCTCGCCTCTTGTGCCGACGTGAACGGTCTCGTTGGTGCCGATTGCGGCAAGGTCGCCGTCACCCTGATAGGTGAATACAAAGCGGTCGGGTCTTGCTCTCTTTACACCGGTTGCAACTGCGGGCGCTCTGCCGTGAGGAGCCTGGATAACGTCACAGTTGAAGTAATCGTATGCGAAAACGGAGCAGCCTACGGGTGCAACACCGATAGTCTCTCCCTCGATGCCCATTTCGTCAAGAACCTCGGCAACAAGACGGTGAACGATACCGTGGGTGCAGCCGGGGCAATAGTGAAGGGGCTTATCTGTAAGCGCGTGAGGCTTTTTGAATACAATAGCCATTATTTGTTACCTCCGTTAAGTCTTACTATTTCGTTGAAGATCTCGTCGGTGGTGGGAACCATACCGCCGGTACGTCCGAAAAATTCAACGGGAGCCTTGAACTCCGAAGCGAGCTTTACGTCCTCGACCATCTGACCCATTGAAAGCTCAACGGTAAGGAAAGCCTTTACGTTGTCTGCGGCTTCTCTGATAGCGTCGGAGGGGAAGGGCCAAAGGGTGATGGGACGGATAAGGCCTGCCTTGATACCTGCGGCTCTTGCGTTTCTTACCGCACTCTTTGCAACACGGGCGGCAATGCCGTAGGCAACTACGATGACCTCTGCGTCGTCGGTCATAAACTTCTCAACGCGGGTCTCGGTCTTTTTGATCTCTTCGTATTTTTCAAATCTCTCTTTAACGATTCTCTCAAGCTCGTCGGGCTGAATGTAGAGAGAGTTTACTATGTTGTGAGCTCTCTTGTTCTCGTGGCCGTTGGTTGCCCAGGGCTTTTCGGGAGGAGTTATCTCCTTATCCTCGAAAACAACGGGCTCCATCATCTGACCGAGTGCACCGTCGCCGAGAATCATCGCGGGCATACGGTATTTGTCGGCAAGATCAAAGGCGTCGGTAACGAGAGTTACCATCTCCTGAACGGAGGCGGGAGCGAAAACGAGCATGTGCGCGTCACCGTGACCGGGAGAACGGGTTGCCTGGAAATAGTCTGCCTGAGAGGGCTGAATGCCGCCGAGACCGGGGCCGCCTCTCTGGATGTTGAGGATTACGCAGGGAAGGTCAGAACCGATTATGTAGGAAATGGCCTCCTGCTTGAGGGAGATGCCGGGGGAGGAGGACGAGGTCATCGTTCTCACACCTGCGCTTGCGGCGCCGAGAACCATATTTGCGGCGGCGATTTCACTTTCCGCCTGAAGAAAAACACCGCCTATTTTAGGCATCTTTTTTGCCATATAAGCGGAAACCTCTGTTTGAGGAGTGATGGGGTAACCGAAGAAATGCTTGCAGCCTGCTCTTATAGCGGCCTCGGCAATAGCTTCGTTACCCTTCATAAGTACTTTTTCAGCCATTTTGATCTTCCTTTCAGTTCTTCTCGACGGTGATTACACAGTCGGGGCACATTCTTGCACACATTGCGCAGGCAATACATTTTGCCATATCCTCATCGGATACCTCCGCAACGTTGTAGCCCTTCGCGTTAAGCTTGTCGGGATTGAGCTTTACGATTTTTTTGGGACAGGCTTCCTCGCAAAGACCGCAGCCCTTGCAAAGCTCTGTTTTAAACGTAACTTTATTCATTATAGGTACCTCCTAAAAAAGTCTTTTTGTGTATATTGCTATGGGGAGAATATCTCCGAGCTTTTCTTTTTCATCATCGGAAAGGGTATTATATACCTCTTCCTTTACCGCCGTGTATAAAAGCGGCTTGCCCGAAAGGCGAGAGACCTCTTTTGCATAGTCGGCGGAATCGGTTACCGTTTTCGCGTCGGTATCCTCGCCGAGCGACGAGGTGTTTACTATTCCCGTTACCTTAAGCCGTGACGTTGCCTCGATGGCTTTGATCATTTCGGCGGCGTCATCGGGTGTTTTCGTAAAGGGACGGTAGCGGCTTATCACACATATCATCTCGTAGCCCGATTCGGCTATCTTTCCCGCATAACGCCCCAAAACGATGGCTCCGTCATCATCGCCTCCGATGTCGAGGAATGCGTTTCCGTCGTAGCGGAAAAGCTTTTCAACCTCGGGCGGCAGATAGACCGATTCGAGATTGGAGTTTGCACCGTAGGGAATTACCGCCTCTATTCCCAGCTCGTTTAAGAGGGGAAGAGAATCGGCGGTGCGGAAAAATGGGTTTACGATGTCAAGGTCGGCAATGGCGGTCTTCACACCGCTTTTTGCCGAATTTACGGCAAGGTTTACCGCAAGGGTGGTCTTACCGCTTCCGTAGTGACCGGTTATAATCGTGAGCATAACAAATCCTTCTTTAAACAGTAAAAAGCCCGTTTGTTAAAAACGGGCAGTTTTGAAATGACCGTTATTTCGATTCGAGACCGTTTAAAATAAGCTCACAGAGAGCGTCAACAGCGGCTTCTTCATCAACGCCGTTTGCAACAATATTGATCTCCATGCCCTTGACAACGCCGAGCGACAAAACGCCGAGCAAGCTCTTTGCGTTAACTCTTCTGCCGTCGCGTAAAATGTCGATATTCGACTTGAACTCGTTGGCTTTCTGGATAAAATAGGTTGCGGGACGGGCGTGAAGCCCGTAGGGATGATCAACAATAATTTTTCTTGATGTCATTTCATTACCACCTTTAAGAAATAGATATTTTCTTATATTAAAGTATAACATATTAAACCATAAATTTGCAAGTATTATTTTGTATTTTTTTCACATTTATAAACAACCCGTTTTGTGCAATTTGACAAAATTCGAGTATTACAAGTTTAAGGGGGCGGAAAAAGAGAAAAGCTGCGGTGGTTTTTTGCGCTTCGCAGCGGTGAATTTTTCGCTACGCGGAGGGCGCATTTTCTTTCCCACTTACGCCGCTTATGCTCCCCTTTTCGGGGAGATGAGAAAAGGGGAAAAAGAATCTTTTTAAGGGGAGGTTTCCCCTATGCTCGCGAGAATAAAAAAGATACAAGCCGCCTTCCGCTTAAGCGAAATGCAAACGTCGCTTCGCTCCCTTTGCTATTTCTTATGCGTAAGGTAAGAACTCACAAAACCAAAGGCTCTTGCCTCGCTCGCATCTACCCCTCTTTTGGTGCGCGTCCACACTCGGTTAGTTGCCCGAGGGGAAGCTCCCCCTCAATAAAGGATCTTCTTTTCCCATTTCTTGTATCCCTACAAGAAATGGGCGCCCCGCGCGCAAGCGGAGTAAAAACAGAGCCCCCACAGCCTTGCGCGGGAAGGAAAGAAGAAAAACAGCGCGCGTAAAACGGGAAAAACCGCTCGAAAAGCCATTTTAATTAATAAAAATTCTATTTCTGAAAATTTTTTGAAAAAATTTTTTTTGAAATTAAAAAATGTGCTTGACATATTGAAAAATCTGTGGTATTATTGTAAAATCCCATAAAATGCAATATAATGCCCATTTGTGCCCGAAAAAAGCGCAAATGTTTTGGGAAAAGACAAAAAATGCGAGTGTTTCAACGCTGTTTTTCAAAAACCTGAAAAACCCCGAAACCCGCGCCATTGCTTGTTTTACAAAGAATTTTTTATAAACGGAGCTGAAGAACTGATGGCAAAAGCGAAGGAACAGCCGATATCTAAAATGGACCCGGCTGCAGTCGGCGCAAAATTCGTCCAGTTAGGCAAAAACACAAGGGTAAGTTTTTCGAAAATTGAAGAAATTCACGAAATGCCTCATCTCATTGAGGTACAGAAAAACTCCTACAAGTGGTTTTTGGAGGAAGGTCTTGCAGAGGTGCTCAAGGATGCATCTCCCGTTCGCGACCACGCCGAGAACTACGAGATCGTTTACAAGAACGTAACTATCTCCGACACCCCCAAGTACACCATTGAGGAGTGCAAGGAGAGGGACGCGACCTACAACACCGCTCTCAAAATGACGATCGGTCTTCGTAAGCTTGAGACCGGCGAGGAGATCGAGCAGGAGATTTTCGTAGGCGAGATCCCGAAGATGACCGAAACGGGTACCTTTATCATCAACGGTGCGGAGCGCGTTGTCGTTTCGCAGCTTATCCGTTCCCCCGGTATCTATTTCAACTATGAGTACGATAAAGACGGCAACCGTCTTTACAGCGGTACCATCAACCCCTCGAGAGGTCCTTGGGTAGAGTATGAGTCCGACACCACAGGCGCTCTTTGGGTAAGAGTTGATAAAAACAGAAAGATCCCCGCAACGAGCCTTATGAGAATGCTCGGCGTTACCACCGACGAGGAGCTTATCGAGAAGTACGGCAAGAGCCCGATCCTCGACTCCACCATTGAGAAGGACCCCGCAAACGATAAGCTTATCGGTGCGGAGGAGAATATGGGTCTTAACCCCTATCAGCTTTCCATTATAGAGCTTTACAAAAAGCTCCGTCCGGGTGAGCCCCCCACGATAGAAAGCGCGGAGAACCATATCAGAAATATGTTCTTCACCAAGCGCTCCTACGACCTCTCCAGAGTAGGCCGTTATAAATACAATAAAAAGCTTGCACTTGCAAAGCGCGTAAGAAACCACACTCTTGCACGTCCCGCAGTAAATCCCTTTACCGGCGAGATTCTCTTTGAAGCAGGCACCAAGCTTTCCTACGACGACGGACTTGCACTTGAGGCAAACGGCGTAAACGAGGTATATCTCGCAGTCAAGGGTCCCGACGGCGAGGACAGAGAGCAGGTAGTATTCGGCAACAATATGATCGATATGTCGGTATTCACCGGAATCGACGCCGATACACTTAAAGCGGCAGGAATCAATGAAAAGGTAAGAATAAACGTGCTTCGCTCTATCCTTGAGGGCGCAACCACCATCGTTCTTTGCCTTGACGACGATAAAGACAGAGATAAGATAATCGCAACCGACCTTTACACCGTTGAAAAGACGGTCAAGGCAGTTGCGGGCGTTCCCTATGTACTCGTCCGCCGTCGCGGCGAGAAGGACCGCACCGACGGTAAGAAGAAGACCATCATCGAGATCGAGACCCCCATGCTCGAGGAGAGCGTAAAGCAGGAGGTAATCAAGGCCGTTTCGGAGAAATACCGCCTTTCCAAGAAGGATCAGCGTTGGCTCCGTGACGTTTCCGATACTCTTCCCGCCGAGGGCACCGACGCTATAATCGACGCCGCAAAGAAGAGAGTTTCCGAGCTTATCCCGATGCACGTTATCGAGGAGGACCTCATCGCTTCCTTCAACTACGTTCTCGGCCTTGAATACGGCGTAGGTCAGACCGACGATATCGACCATCTCGGAAACCGCCGCATCAGAAGCGTCGGCGAGCTTTTGCAGAACCAGTTCAGAATCGGCTTTGCAAAGGTTGAGAGAAACGTTAAGGAAAAGTTAAACGTTCCCGATGCAGATCTCACTCCCACCGCGATCGTAAATACCAGACCCATTATCGGCTCGGTCAAGGAATTTTTCGGATCCTCGCCCCTTTCTCAGTTTATGGATCAGAACAACCCCCTTGCAGAGCTTACCCATAAGAGACGTCTTTCGGCTCTCGGCCCCGGCGGTCTTACCAGAGACAGAGCGGGCTTCGAGGTTCGTGACGTTCACTACACCCATTACGGACGTATGTGTCCTATCGAAACGCCTGAAGGTCCCAACATCGGTCTTATCTCCTATATTTCCGGTTTCGCCCGCATAAACGAATACGGCTTTATCGAGGCTCCCTACCGCAAGATAGATAAGGTAAATAAGCAGATAACCGATGAGATCGAATATATGACCGCAGACGTTGAGGACGAATATATCGTTGCACAGGCTAACGAGCCCATCGTCAACGGATATTTCGCAAACAACAGAGTTTCGGGCCGTTACCGCGATACCTTCGTTGAAATTTCGCCCGACAAGGTAGATTATATCGATATTTCACCGAAGATGGTCGTTTCCATAGCAACCGCTATGATACCCTTCCTTGAAAACGACGACGCAAACCGTGCACTCATGGGCGCGAACATGCAGCGTCAGGCAGTTCCGCTTCTCGTAACCGAAAGCCCCATCGTCGGTACCGGTATGGAATATAAGGCAGCGCACGACTCGGGCGTTTGCATTCTCGCGGAGGACGACGGCGTCGTTCTCAAGTCGGCAGCGGATTCCATCACCGTAAAATACGATACTCTCGGCATCAAGACTTATAAGCTTACCAAGTTTATGCGCTCCAACCAGGGCACCTGCATAAACCAGAAGACGATAGTCGATAACGGTCAGAGAATCGCGAAGGACGACGTACTTGCCGACGGTGCCTCCACCGATAACGGCGAGATCGCACTCGGTAAGAACGTTCTTATCGGATTTATGACCTGGGAAGGCTACAACTACGAAGACGCAGTTTTGCTTAACGAGCGCCTTGTAAAAGAGGACGTTTACACCTCTATCCATATAGAAGAATATCCCATTGAGCTTCGCGAGACCAAGCTCGGTCCGGAGGAGATCACGAGAGAGATCCCCAACGTAAGCGAAGACGCTCTTAAAGACCTTGACGAGCACGGTATCATCAGAATCGGCGCAGAGGTAAGAGCAGGAGATATTCTCGTAGGTAAGGTCACCCCGAAGGGCGAGACCGAGCTTACCGCAGAGGAAAAGCTCCTTCGCGCAATATTCGGCGAGAAGGCAAGAGAGGTAAGAGATACCTCACTCCGCATTCCTCACGGCGAATCGGGTATAGTAGTTGACGTTAAGATATTTACCCGCGAAAACTGCAGCGAGCTTTCTCCCGGCGTACAGGAAAAGGTTTGCGTTTACATCGCTCAGAAGAGAAAGATCTCCGTTGGCGATAAAATGGCGGGCCGTCACGGTAACAAGGGTGTTATTTCGAGAATCCTTCCTCAGGAGGATATGCCCTTCCTTCCCAACGGTCAGCCCCTTGATATAGTTCTTAACCCCCTTGGCGTTCCCTCACGTATGAACATCGGTCAGGTTCTCGAGGTTCACCTCGGCTACGCCGCAAAGGCGCTCGGCTGGAAGATCATGACCCCCGTATTCGACGGCGCTCACGAGCAGGATATCTCCAAGTGTCTTGAGCTTGCGGGCTATGACAAGAGCGGTAAGACCGTTCTTTACGACGGACGTACCGGCGAAGCCTTCGACGGCCCCGTAACCGTTGGTTATATGTACTACCTCAAGCTTGCTCACCTTGTTGACGATAAGATCCACGCCCGTTCCACCGGTCCCTACTCGCTCGTAACTCAGCAGCCTCTCGGAGGTAAAGCGCAGTTCGGCGGTCAGCGTTTCGGTGAAATGGAGGTTTGGGCACTTGAAGCTTACGGTGCGGCTTACACCCTTCAGGAGATACTCACCGTCAAGTCTGACGACGTTATCGGCCGTGTAAAGACCTACGAGTCGATACTCAAGGGCCAGAACGTTCCCACTCCCGGAATTCCCGAGTCGTTTAAGGTGCTTGTAAAAGAGCTTCAGTCTCTTGCACTTGACGTCAAGGTTCTTGACGGAAACGACGAACCCGTTGATATAGCCACCAACTTTGATAAGGAAGAGGATACTCCCACCGCAATAAGCAAGAGCATCAACTTCGATGCCGACATCGTTGCGGACGACGATGAGATCAGGCAAAACTACCTCATCGAGGACGAAAACGGCGACCTTATTGAAGAAGAGTACGTAATGGAAACCGAATCGGATATGGATATGATGTCCGACGAATCGGATTATAACTAAGGAGGGCAATGAACAATGGAATTTAAAACATTTGAATCGATAAAGATCGGGCTTGCCTCTCCCGAAGCAATAAGAAGCTGGTCATTCGGCGAAGTTAAAAAGCCCGAGACCATAAACTACCGCACCTTGAAGCCCGAGCGCGAGGGTCTTTTCTGCGAAAAGATCTTCGGCCCCACCAAGGACTGGGAATGCTCTTGCGGAAAATACAAGAGAATCAGCTATAAGGGTAAGGTCTGCGAGCGCTGCGGAGTTGAAGTAACGAGAAATAAGGTCCGCCGCGAGAGAATGGGACACATCGAGCTTGCCGCTCCCGTATCTCATATCTGGTATTTCAAGGGAATGCCCTCGAGGATCGGCCTTATGCTCGATATCTCTCCCAAGGCACTTGAAAAGGTACTCTACTTCTCCGATTATATAGTAACCTACGTTGACGAAGACGGCGCAGCTTACGGCAAGATCGAGAAGAAGGAGATCCTTTCCGAAAAGGAATACCGCGATCTCAAGGAAAAATACGAAGAGGACTTCGAGGCACGTATGGGCGCCGAAGCCATCAAGCAGCTCCTTGACGAAATAGACATTGAGGAGCTTTCCAAGGAGCTTAAGGAAGAGCTTAACGACGCTGTCGGTCAGAAGAGAGTAAAGCTCTTGAAGAGATTTGAAGCAGTTGAGTCGTTCAGACTTTCCGGAAACAAGCCCGGCTGGATGATTCTCGAGGTATTACCCGTAATTCCTCCGGATCTCCGTCCGATGGTCCAGCTCGACGGCGGCCGTTTCGCAACCAGCGACTTGAATGACCTCTACCGCAGAGTTATAAACAGAAATAACCGCCTTCGCAAGCTCATCGAGCTTCAGGCACCCGAAATAATCATCAGAAACGAAAAGAGAATGCTTCAGGAGGCCGTTGACAGTCTTATCGACAACGGCAGAAGAGGCAAGGCGGTCGGAGGCCCCTCCAACCGTGACCTCAAATCTCTTACCGATATGCTTAAGGGTAAGCAGGGCCGCTTCCGTCAGAACCTTCTCGGTAAGCGTGTTGACTACTCCGGCCGTTCCGTTATCGTTGTAGGACCCGACCTCAAGCTTTACCAGTGCGGTCTTCCCAAGGAGATGGCGGTAGAGCTCTTCAAGCCCTTCGTTATGAAGCGCCTCGTTGAGATCGGCGAAGCCAAAAACATCAAGTCGGCAAAGAAGATGGTTGAAAGACTCGACGTTAAGGTATGGGACTGCCTTGAGGAAGTAATCAAGAACCACCCCGTTCTTCTTAACCGTGCGCCCACCCTCCACCGTCTTGGTATTCAGGCGTTTGAGCCCGTGCTCGTAGAGGGCAGAGCTCTTAAGCTCCACCCCCTCGTATGTACCGCTTACAACGCGGACTTCGACGGCGACCAGATGGCTGTTCACGTTCCGATATCGGTTGAAGCACAGGCAGAGGCACGAATCCTTATGCTTGCCGCAAACAACCTTCTTAAGCCGCAGGACGGCGAGCCTATCACCGTTCCCACCCAGGATATGATCCTCGGCTCCTACTACCTCACCGTTGAGAACGACGAGGAGATCGGAACCGGCAATATCTACAGAAACAAAGACGAAGCCATTATGGCTTATCAGACCGGCGCGGTCGGTCTTCACGCTCCCGTTAAGGTAAGACTTTACGGCGAGTGGGAGGGAACCCCCGTAAGCAAGATAGTTTCCTGCACCGTCGGTCAGCTTATATTCAACACCCCCATTCCGCAGGACCTCGGCTTCGTAAAGCGTAATGCCGATAACTGCCTCGATCTCGAGGTAACGCCCGCATCCATAAGAGAGCTTATGTATAACGGCGCAGGTCCCAAGAATGCGGACGGAAGCTTCAAGAAGCTTGCGGTTGACAAGAAGGTACTTTCAAAGATAATCGAGCTCTGCATAAAGAACCACGGAATTGCAAAGACCTCCGAGATCCTTGATATGATCAAGGCTCAGGGCTTCAAATACTCCACCAAGGGTGCTATTACCATCTCGGTTTCCGATATGGTTGTTCCCGCAGAGAAGGTCGATTACCTTAAGGAAGCCGAAGAGAAGGTTGATAACGTTATCAAGAACTTCAACCGCGGCTTTATGAGTGACGAGGAACGCTCGAGTGCAGTTATCAAGATCTGGGAAGAGTGTAACAAGAAGGTTACCGCAAAGCTCGTTGAGGGCCTTGACGAATTCAACCCGATCTATATGATGTCCAACTCCGGCGCCCGTGGATCATTGAATCAGATGAGACAGCTCGCAGGTATGCGCGGACTTATGGCTAACACCTCAGGTAAGACCATTGAGGTCCCGATTCGTGCAAACTTCCGTGAAGGTCTTAATATATTGGAATACTTCATTTCGTCGCGTGGTGCGCGTAAGGGTCTTGCCGATACCGCTCTCCGTACCGCTGACTCCGGTTACCTGACCAGACGTCTTGTTGACGTTTCGCAGGAGGTCATCGTAAGAGAGCCCGATTGCGGAACCGACGACGGAATCTGGATCTCCGAGATCAGTGAGGGCAACGAGAAGATCGAGAAGCTCGATGCACGTCTTACCGGACGTACCGCAGCAGAGGATATTATCGATCCCGCTACCGGCGAGGTGCTCGTTATGAAGAACGAGCTTATGGACGAGGTCGATGCAAAGCGCGTAGTAGCAGCAGGCATCACCAGAGTAAAGATCCGTTCTATCCTCACCTGTAAGTCACGTCACGGAATCTGTGCAAAGTGCTACGGCTCCAACCTTGCAGAGGGTATCTACAAGGCAGAGGAAATCCTTGAGGGCAAGAAGGAGAAGAAGTGGGTAAATCTCGGCGAGGCTGTCGGTATCATCGCGGCTCAGGCTATCGGTGAACCCGGTACACAGCTCACCATGAGAACCTTCCATACCGGCGGTGTTGCAGGTAAGGATATCACCCAGGGTCTTCCCCGTGTTGAAGAGCTCTTCGAGGCAAGAAGACCCAAGTCGGTTGCAATGATCTCCGAAATATTCGGTACCGTAAAGATAGAGGACGTCAAGAACATCAAGAAGATAGTAGTATCCGACGATGAAAACGGCGTTATCAGAGAATATCTCATTCCTTACACCCTCAGAATCAAGCAGCAGGTCGTTGACGGCTACAAGCTCAAGAAGGGTGAGGAGATGACCGACGGCTCCAAATATCCTCAGGATATTCTGGCAGTCGGTGCGGTTGAAGCGATCAACGATGAGGAGCTTATCGGCCTTATCGACGATGAATACAACAAGAACAACACCTTCCTTGTAGAGGACGAGCCCTACGTAAAGGTAGGAGAGCGCACCTTTATCCGCTTTGACGGAAAATACTATGAGTATTTCTACGGCGAGGACGCGGTAAGAAACTACATCGTCAAAGAGGTACAGAAGGTTTACCGCTTACAGAGCGTTAAGATCGACGACAGACACATTGAGGTCATCGTACGTCAGATGATGAGCAAGGTAAAGGTTGAGAACATCAACGATACCGAGCTTCTCTGCGGAATAACCACCAACAAGCAGGAGGTTTACGCCGCAAACCGTAAGATAGACGAGCGCACCGCCGCAGGCGAGGAAAATCTCGTAAAGGCCGAAACCAGCCCGATGATACTCGGTATCACCAAGGCTTCTCTTGCCACCGAAAGCTTCCTCTCGGCAGCATCCTTCCAGGAGACCACCAGAGTCCTCACCGACGCTGCGGTCAAGGGCAAAAAGGACCCGCTTGTAGGTCTTAAGGAAAACGTTATCATCGGTAAGCTCATTCCCGCAGGTACCGGTCTTGAATACTATCGCGATTGCGAGGTATCGGTAAACTACGTTGAGCCCGAGGTCGAGGAAGAGGAGCCCTCGGTAAGCATTGAGGACGAGCTTTACATCGACTGATAAATAACAAAAAAATCACCGTTTCCGACAGCAAAAATGCAGTCGGAAACGGTGAGATTGATATTTTTTTAACTAAAACAGAAAAAAATCTTGACAATCCGAGAAATATACATTATAATATCGTGAGATAATGGATAAGAATGCGAAAAAACCCACTGTTACAGTGGGCTATAATCAGGTTATGAGGTCTGTTATCGCAAAAAATGCGGAAATCGTTTACGTTGCCGCAGATACCGACAGCGATATGCTTGCCCACATCCGCTCGAAATGCGCCGAAAAGGGCGTTAAGACGGAATTTGTGAAAAGCAAGGCAGAGCTCGGAAAAATTGCGGGAATCGAAGTGCCCGCAGCCGTTATGGCAATATTAAAATAGTATATTACCGCCATTGGCGGAGAATATAAATATTTTGCAAGGAGGTGTAACATGCCTACTTTTAACCAACTCGTAAGAAAGGGCAGGGAGACGTCTGTTTACAAGTCAACCGCACCCGCACTCCAGAGGGGCTTCAACACGCTGAAAAACCGTCCCACCGACGCATCGGCACCCCAGAAGAGAGGCGTCTGCACCGTTGTTAAAACGATGACCCCCAAAAAGCCTAACTCAGCTCTTCGTAAGGTTGCCAGAGTACGTCTTACCAACGGAATCGAGGTT
This sequence comes from Eubacteriales bacterium, assembly GCA_045542315.1. Taxonomy (GTDB): domain Bacteria; phylum Bacillota; class Clostridia; order Oscillospirales; family RGIG5299; genus RGIG5299. Next base: position 64,926 of record JAZQKU010000075.1, read on the forward strand.
ACTTCCTACATTCCCGGTATCGGCCACAACCTTCAGGAACACAGCGTTGTTCTCATAAGAGGCGGCAGAGTTAAGGACCTTCCCGGTGTACGTTACCACATCATTCGCGGTACGCTCGATACTCAGGGCGTTGCCAACAGAATGCAGGGCCGTTCCAAATACGGTGCAAAGCGTCCCAAGAAGGCAGCAAAGTAATTTGCAAAAATTAAAAAGCTTGTCAGTCTGACAAGGCAAAAAGTGCTTTGTTAGGTAATTATATATAAGTTACCGATACAAAAGCGCTTGACGGTGGCCCCGTGAGGTCACAGAGTACCTATGATATCATTATATGAAGGAGGGAAGTAAAGTGCCGAGAAGAGGTAACGTTCCCAAGAGAGATGTGTTGACCGATCCGCTTTACAACAGCAAGTTGGTGACCCGTCTTATTAACAACATCATGTACGACGGCAAAAAAGGCGTCGCACAGAAAATCGTTTACGATGCATTCGCAATCGTAGAGGAGAAAGCAGGCAAGCCCGCACTCGAGGTTTTCGAGCAGGCTATGGAAAATATCATGCCTACCCTTGAGGTTAAGGCAAGAAGAGTCGGCGGCTCTAACTATCAGGTTCCTATGGAAGTAAGACCCGAGAGAAGAACCACCTTAGGCCTTCGTTGGTTATCTCTCTATTCTCGTAAGAGAAGCGAGAAGACCATGAAGGAAAGACTCGCAAACGAGATCCTTGATGCATTCAACAACACCGGTGCATCTGTTAAGAAGAGAGAAGAAACGCACAAAATGGCAGAAGCAAACAGAGCGTTTGCACATTACCGTTGGTAATTTTCTGCAAGAAAGGATGGTCATAAATTATGGCAAGATCACATCAGTTAAATATGTACCGCAACATCGGTATCATGGCACATATTGACGCCGGCAAGACCACCACTACCGAGCGTATTCTTTTCTACACCGGAAAGAATTACAAAATGGGCGAGACCCACGAGGGTGCCGCCACCATGGACTGGATGGAGCAGGAACAGGAGAGAGGTATTACCATTACCTCCGCAGCAACCACTTGCTTCTGGAAGAACCACAGAATCAATATCATCGACACCCCCGGACACGTTGACTTCACCGTTGAGGTTGAGCGTTCGCTCAAGGTTCTCGACGGCGCAGTTACCGTTCTTTGCGCAAAGGGCGGTGTTGAGCCTCAGTCCGAGACTGTATGGCGTCAGGCAGACCAGTATCAGGTTCCCCGTATGGCATACGTCAATAAAATGGACATTATGGGCGCAGACTTCTTCCGCGTTCTCGATATGATGAAGAGCCGTCTTAAGTGTAACGCAGTTCCGATTCAGCTTCCTATCGGAAGAGAATCCACCTTCAAGGGCATTGTTGACCTTGTTGAGATGAAGGCCTACGTTTACTACGACGATCTCGGAAAAGATATCCGTGAGGAAGAGATCCCCGCCGACATGCTCGCACAGGCTGAAGAATACCGTCAGAACCTTATCGAGCACGTAGCAGAGCAGGACGATGAGCTTATGGAAAAATTCTTCAACGGTGAAGAGCTCACCATTGAAGAGATAAAGAAAGGTATCCGCGTTTCTACCATCGCTAACCGTATGGTTCCCGTTGTTTGCGGTACCTCTTATAAGAATAAGGGTGTTCAGAAGCTTCTTGATGCCGTTATCGACTATATGCCCTCGCCCCTCGACATTCCCGCGATCAAGGGCGTAAATCCCGATACCGAAGAGGAAGAAGAGAGAATTGCAGACGATAAGGCTCCCTTCTCATCTCTCGCATTCAAGATTGCAACCGACCCCTTCGTAGGAAGAATTACCTTCTTCAGAGTATATTCCGGCTTTGTAAATACCGGTGCAACCGTTATGAACTCCACTAAGGACGGCCGTGAAAGACTCGGAAGAATCGTTCTTATGCACTCCAACCACCGTGAAGACGTTGATGCCGTTTATACCGGCGACATCGCTGCAGCGGTTGGTCTTAAGAATACCACCACAGGTGATACTCTTTGCGACGAAAAGCACCCCGTTATCCTCGAATCGATGGTATTCCCCGAGCCTGTTATCAGGGTTGCTATCGAGCCCAAGACCAAAGCAGGTCAGGAGAAGATGGGTATAGCTCTTTCCAAGCTCGCTGAAGAGGATCCCACCTTTAAGACCTATACCGACGAGGAGACCGGTCAGACCATCATCGCAGGTATGGGTGAGCTTCACCTCGAAATCATCGTTGACAGACTTTTGCGCGAATTCAAGGTTGAGGCAAACGTAGGTAAGCCCCAGGTTGCCTATAAGGAAACCATTAAGGGCAACGCCAACGTAGATATGAAATATGCACGTCAGTCAGGCGGTAAGGGACAGTACGGCCACGTTAAGATCACTCTTGAGCCCAACGAATCCGGTAAGGGCTACGAGTTTGTTAACAAGATCGTCGGCGGTGCAATTCCGAAGGAATATATCCCCGCAGTTGACGCAGGTATCAAGGGCGCCATGAACTCCGGCGTTCTCGCAGGATATCAGGTAGTTGACTGTAAGGTAACCCTTTACGACGGTTCTTACCACGAGGTTGACTCTTCTGAAATGGCATTCAAGATTGCCGGTTCTATGGCATTCAAGGAAGCTATGAGAAAAGCACAGCCCACCATCATGGAACCCATCATGAAGGTTGTTGCTATCGTTCCCGACGAGTATATGGGCGACGTTATGGGTGACCTTAACAGCCGCCGCGGTCTTATCCAGGGTATGGAAGCACAGAACGGCACTCAGCAGATCACTGCATTCGTTCCGCTCGGAAATATGTTCGGTTATGCAACCGACCTTCGTTCCAAGACTCAGGGCAGAGGCCAGTACACCATGGAGCCTGCACACTATGCAGAGGTTCCGAAGTCCATTATGGATGAGATCATTTCCGTCAGAGGCAAAAAGCAGGCTGACTGATTGATAAAAACAAACAAAAATTAAAATGAATTTATATTAAGGAGGAAACTCACAATGGCAAAACAGAAATTCGACAGAACAAAACCCCATGTAAACATCGGCACCATCGGTCACGTTGACCACGGCAAGACCACCCTTACCGCTGCTATCACCAAGTATCTCGGACTCAAAGGCGGCGCTGACTTCATGGCTTACGACATGATAGATAAGGCTCCCGAAGAGAGAGAAAGAGGCATTACCATCAACACCGCTCACGTTGAGTATCAGACCGATGCAAGACACTACGCACACGTTGACTGCCCCGGACATGCTGACTACATCAAGAACATGATCACCGGTGCTGCACAGATGGACGGTGCTATCCTCGTTATCGCTGCATCCGACGGCGTTATGGCTCAGACCAAGGAGCACATCCTTCTCGCTCGTCAGGTTGGCGTTCCCGCAATCGTTGTATTCCTCAACAAGTGCGATCAGGTTGACGATCCCGAGCTTCTCGAGCTCGTTGAGATGGAAGTTAGAGAGTCTCTCTCCAAGTACGAGTTCCCCGGAGATGACATTCCGATCATCAAGGGTTCTGCACTCGGCGCTCTCCAGGCTGACAACGATCCTTCTCTCCCCGCTTACGCTTGCATAGCTGAGCTCATGGACAACGTTGACAGCTACATCCCCACTCCCGACAGAAAAGCTGATCTTCCCTTCCTTATGCCTATCGAAGACGTATTCACCATCACCGGCCGTGGCACCGTTGTTACCGGTCGTGTTGAGAGAGGTACTCTCCATATGTCCGACGAAGTTGAGATCGTTGGTCTTGCAGCAGAAGCAAAGAAGACCGTTGTAGCCGGTATCGAAATGTTCAGAAAGCTTCTTGACGAAGCTCCGGCAGGCGAGAACATCGGTGCACTTCTCCGCGGTATCAACAGAACCGACGTTGAGAGAGGCCAGATTCTTGCAAAGCCCGGCTCTATCAAACCCCACACCAAGTTCACCGGCGAGGTTTACGTTCTTACTAAGGAAGAGGGCGGACGTCATACTCCTTTCGTAAACAACTACAGACCTCAGTTCTACTTCAGAACCACCGACATCACCGGCGTTATCAACCTCTGCGGCGGCGCTGAGATGTGCATGCCCGGCGATAACGTTACCATGGACGTTGAGCTCATCAACCCCATCGCTATCGAGCCCGGACTCCGCTTCTCCATCCGTGAAGGCGGCAGAACCGTTGGTTCCGGCGTTGTTACCAAAGTTGAAGATAAGTAATTTTACTTTTTGAAGCTGTAACAAAATTAAAACCCCCGAAGAGATATTCTTCGGGGGTTTTTTTGCTTATTTGATTTTTACGGATAGACAACAAAAGGAGTTTCGCTGCTGTCGGTATTTGTCCAACCAAAAGACAGATAGGTATTCATAACCACGCCGTTTTCGTAGCAGATAAAGCCCTTTTGCTCGCCGCTTGCAAGCGGATAGTGGTAAAGACCAACTCCCTCTGCGGCATTGGGGGTGGTTATAACAACAAGATATTCGCCCGCCTCATAGGTGTTTGTGAGGACGTCATAGGCAGTGCTTCCTTTATAGCCGGAAAGCGAATAGGAGTCTATCTTTTCACCTGCGACGGTGGTATTGTAATCGCCCTGCCACTTGTAAAGAGCAAAGTCGAGTGTTCCGTTGGTATCGCCCCACGATGAGCAAAGCAGGTTTATATCGGTAAAGTCTTGGGTGGGATTAAAGCGGACAGCCATTGAATAACCGTCGGTATAACGGCTCGTGGCTCTTCCCGAATTATCGAATTTGAAGGATATTACCTGCTTGACGGGTTCTCTCTCATTTAAAATAAAGTTAATATTATCAGATGCGGAGGTCTTATCGCTGTAAGAACCGTTTGTATAAACGAGAGCATTACTGCTTTCCTTCCAACAGTCGAAGGCGGTTACCACAACGGCGTAATCCGAAAGGTCAACGTTATTGAAGGTGCAGCTGTAATGGAGTGACGGAATACCCACGTCATTGGGATAAAATACCTGCTGCGACGCTATTTCCTGATGAGCGACGGTTGTGTAGGAGCTCCCCTTTTTCAAAAGGAGCTTTACCTGGTAATAGCTTGCGGGACCTGCGCCGCCCGCCTTTGCGCCGTCAAACGAAACGGTGACGTCGGTATTTCCGAACTGCTCTATTTTAAGAGCGGCGTCGGAGGTAAAGGAGGTTGCGGCGACATCGGTCTTGCGGCTGTCGGTATATATCGCCTCTTTGCCGGGGGTCCACGACCAATCGTTGCCGATAACAGCGCCGTTGTAGCCGTCAACGCGCTTTACGGTGACCTTGTAGTTCTCATCGACCTGAACGTAAACGCCCTGCGCAAACTCGTAAATGTTGCCGAGATCTAAAAAGGGATTGTCTTGAAAACGGTTGTAGCCGTCAACGCGGTAGTAGTCAACGCCGCCGAGATGGACGTTGGTGTAGTTGTTTTTCTGGGTAATAGAGTCCTCGCGGGCAATGGAATTGTGAAGATGTCCTGTAAAGCAAACGACCTGAGGATATTTTAAAAGCACTGAATTAAGTGAATCGGGAACGTGGGTAATTACAAAGACGGGCTTGTTCGGGTGCTCCTTAACGGCTGCTTCAAGCTCCGAATCCAAAACGGAAAGAGCAACGGGGTCAATGCCGCCCTTTGCTCCCTCCCAATCGACTGAGAAGAAATGGAAACCGTTAAAGACGGTGTGGCGCAGACCTGCGGCAGTAGCTTCGGCGCTTTGCAGATCGTTTTTGAAATAGTCCTCACCGAAGGTGTTTCGGTAAATGTCACGGCATGCCGCAGCACTGCTTCCCGAAGGCACGTCGTGCGACGGACCGAGACAGTAAAGCATCTGCTCGGGACTGCCGTACTGCTCGTAGAGCGCCTTGAAGATCCTCACCTGAGAATGATTCTGAAGCGAGGCGGTGGAGTTTGTTATGTCGCCTGCAAACAAATATGCCTCTGGCTTGACCTCAAATCTGTTCAGGTAACCGAGAATTCGCTTTAAGCTTTCGTTTGAATTGGTGTCGCCGATATGAGTATCACTCATGGCGCAAAAGGTAAGCAGGACCTTCGGCTTCGCGCCGTTGTCCGAGCAGCCTGTAAAAAGAGAAAATGCGAGAAGAAGAGCGATAAAGAGAGCTAAAAGTTTCTTTGTGTTCATTTTCCGTATCTCCGTTTTAAATTTTTAATGTGGTTTCCGTTTACAGTATATCATATACCGCCTCCCGTTGCAATATTATTTGTATAAAAATATACACCCCGAAGAAATATCTTCGGGGTGTATAGCTGTAGCTGTTAAAAAAGAAATCCCGCTTAACATTGTAAACGGAATTTCTGGTGCCGCTGATCGGACTTGAACCGATACGGAGTTGCCCCCAAGGGATTTTAAGTCCCTCGTGTCTGCCGATTCCACCACAGCGGCGTATTCTTACCGAAAGATTATAGCATTTTCACGGCAATTTGTCAACAGTTATCTCAATAAAAACGTTATTTATCATTGAATAAAAGGAAAAAATGTGTTACAATATAAAGAAGAAAGGGTGTTTGGCAAATGATAGAAAAATACTCAAAGGTGGATAAGGCTGCCTACGAGGAATTCGTTACCTCTCACGAAAACGGCTCCTTTTTGCAGTCAAGCTTCTGGCCGTCTGTAAAAAAAGAATGGAAAAACGAAATAATCGTTTCCAAGGACGAAAACGGCAAAATAAACGGTACGCTCTCGCTTCTTATAAGAAGAATGCCGGTGCCTCTTTTCAACGTCACCGTTGCATATGCGCCTCGCGGTCCCGTCTGCGATTATACCGACACAGAAACGATGAAGGCTCTCATAACCGAGGCGAAGGCCGTTTCAAAAAGCTACGGCGCCTGCGTTGTAAAGTGCGATCCCGATAAAAGCTATGAAAATGCGGAGCTGATTTCCGCCGCAAAAGCGCTCGGACTTAAAATAAAGGTGCACGGTCTTGCCTATGAAAATATGCAGCCGATCTGCAATCACAAGATTCCTCTTAATGAGATTAAATGCGACGTAATTGATTTTTATAACTCCAAAACCCGCAATAAGATAAAAACGGGGTTAAAACGGGGCACCGAGATATTTTACGGCACGAAAGAGGACCTTCCCGCCTTTTACGAAATAATAAAGCAAACGGAGGAGAGAAAGAACATCTCTCTTCGCGATATGGATTACTACAACAGGATGTTTGACGTTATTCCGAAGGAAAATATGCTTTTCATTTTAGCAAGGGCAGAGGGCAGGGTAATAGCCGGCGGCATATTTATTCTTTACGGCAAGACGATAACCTATTCCTACAGCGCAATGGCAACCGATGCAGGACATTATCACGCGATGCATCTTATCCAGCACGAGATAATGCGCTACGGTGTCGAAAACGGCTACGATATCTACGATATGGGCGGCGTTGACGGAAACGACCTTAAGGAGGGCGTTGCGGTCTTTAAAGCGAACTTCGGCGGCGGCGTTATCCGCAATATCGGCGAGCTTGACGCCGTCATAAAGCCCTTTGAATATTTCCTTTTCAACTTTTCGCTCGGCACGGGCAGAAAAATATTAAAGGCTTTAAGAAGGAAAAAGTAATTTTTGAATACTCCGCGCAATATCCTTTTGTAAGGGGGGATAAGCTTTGCGCGGAGTATCTTTGTTATCGGCGGCTTTTGTTGCCGCTTTTCTTTTGCTTTCGCCGTTTTGCGCGGCGGCATCAAATAGAGCGCCGACAGTTTCGGCCTATGCGGCGGCGGTAATAGAAGCGGAAAGCGGAAGGATTCTTTATGAAAAAAACGGTCACGCACGGCTTCCGATGGCATCTACTACCAAAATAATGACGGCGGCAACCGTTATAATGATTGAAAAGGAGCTTGAGCGCATTATTACCGTGTCGCCCTCTGCGGCGGCAACCGAGGGCTCGAGAATGGGGCTTGCGTCGGGTGATACGGCTGCTCTCGAGGCACTTCTTTACGGGCTTATGCTCGAAAGCGGCAACGACGCCGCGGCGGCGATAAGCGAGGCGTTTTGCAAAGAAGCGCTTATTGACATAATGAACACGGTGGCAAGAGAGCATTTGGAGCTCAAAAACACCAATTTTACAAACTGCCACGGACTGCCCGATGAAAACCACTACTCGTCTGCCTGCGATATGGCAGCGGTAATGCGGTTTGCTCTGAATTTTGAGAAATTCTGTGAGATAACAGCCGCCAAAACCAAAACGGTAGCGGTGGGAAACAGGAATATTTACTTGAAAAACCACAACAGACTGCTTTCGGAGCTAAAGGGGTGCGACGGCGGAAAGACGGGCTACACCGAAGCGGCGGGCAGATGCCTCGTTACCACGGTCGAGCGGGACGGCGTACGGCTGATATGCGTCACCTTAAAGGCGCCCGACGATTGGGAGGACCACAAGCGGCTTTACGATTTTGTCTTTTCGTCGCTTAAAGGCACCGCCGTATCCTTTCAGAAGGGCGGCGTTAAGATTGCGGTGACGGGCGGAAATAAAAGCCATCTTTCCGCCTGCTACGACGGGATCGTTTTTCCCGTTTTCGAGGGCGAAATAATCGAATCGGAGCTTTCAATGCCGCCGTTTCTCTACGCGCCCGTTTTTGCGGGCGAGGTGGTGGGCAGAATGATCTACCGCTCAAACGGGAAAGAGATCGCCTCGGCGCCTGTTTATGCCGAGGAAACAGTGGTTAAAAGAGGGATAAAAAAGACGCTTTCGAAGCTGTTTCTGGAAATCCTGCTTTGATTTTAAAAATATGCGGGATAACTGATTTTTCAATTTAAAACCCCTTTTTAATTAAATTTTAATTAAAAATCTTCTACGTTTTGCACAAATCGATATGGCAAAATTTGTGCAAAATAAACAAAAATGACTTGGAAATACTAAATATGAAAAATTTGTGAAAAAAACACTTGCAATCAGCGCTTTATTGTGTTAAAATAAATTAACTTAAATATAATAAAACAATTTTTGCAAAGCAATTTTTCGACAATGCGAATCTTGTTTTCCCCATTTGTTAATATAATATAATTTCACTATTATATTAAAAAATAAAAATTATTTTTT
>JAZQKU010000076.1:0-28598 GCA_045542315.1 Eubacteriales bacterium
TCCTCAGAAAACCGAAGAGAGCTTACCGCAAAAACGAATGAACTTGCCAAATTGGAGAAACGTAACGCGGAGCTGAACACCTTATTCAAAAGACTTTACGAGGATAATGTTCTCGGTAAAATCACAAACGAACAGTTCCGTATGTTATCCGATGGTTACAACGCAGAGCAAAGAACGATAGCGGAACAGATTCCACTTCTGCAAAAGCAGATCGAAGATTTAAAGGCTTCCTCAACTAACGTAGAACGATTCGTTATGATATCAAACAAGTACACCGATCTGCAAGCCTTAACCCCGGAGATCCTGCGAACCTTCATCGACAAAATCGTAATCCACGAGCGTACCGAAAAGTGGGCGAAGACGGCAGAGCAACAAATCGACATCTACTTTCGATACGTCGGATGCATCGTTCCTACCAAAAAAGACTAAAACAAAAGGAAAGGACGGACAGCCTAAACTGTCCGTCCAACTCCAAGACACCGCCTCACACAAGATATCCTTATGACAACTTGCGTAATGTCAGCCGTTTTTTTGTTGTGTGTTAAACAATTAAGGATATCGCAACCGAAAGTGCCGTGAGAACCGCCGCCATAACTGAAACGATTATATAAAGCGCTCGGTTTCTCTTTTTCACTATCGCGAAAACGGCAAACAGCACCGTCAAAGCCGCAGGTAAAACGATAAAAAGAATTACAAGGAATATATTTGATATTAGGCTTACAAAATCCTTATTGTGAAGAAATCCGAATTCAACCTTATAGTATTTCTCAAGTGCCGCTTCAATATCTGCCTTAAGCTCGGAATTTTTAATCCTCTTTACCGGCATGTTAACATCGTATTTCGGCACGAAAATATTGGTGTATTTCGATTTTGCAAATCTCTCGTTATCGGCGTAATCATAATAATAGTAGTTATCGTTCATTATTATCAAAACGCCTTTTGGCATTACGATTGATTTATCACCGCTTTCTGCGTAAACCTCGAAAATCTGCTCCGCCTTTTCAATATTTATCGTTGTTTTGTGAGTTTCCTCTTCAGACATAAGGAACTTCGCAGGGGTAACAAAGCTGTTGCCCTCCGGATAGCCGAAATCAACAATAAAATCAACGTTGCCGTCCCTCATCGCGTTGTATTCCTCAACCATATCGTCGCGAAGATAGCTCGCCGTAAACGTCGCTCCGTCGTTATAATAATAGGTCATACGAATAATGGTATTTTCCTCGTTGGAATATGCAACGAGATTCTTCACTTCTTCGCGGAGTGCATCGGGAATAAATATTTCAAGCTCTTTATAAAGCTCATCCTCAATCAGCGTTGCATTAAAGCGACTGTATTCCTTGCCGACATAGGACAATTTCATAAGATCTGCCGAGGGAGTTACCCTCGGCGCCGTAAGAGCGCTTGCGGAAATTGCAAGGGTAAAAACAAATAAAATCGAAAGAAAAACCAAAACCGCTTTTTTCATAAACACACCCTCCTTTAACTGAGATTTAACTTGCGGTCAATCATTTTATACTGAATAATATAAAGAATCGTCGCGCCTATTGTAATGAAAACAAAAGCCATGAGGAACGCCAAGGCGGCAACGGGATATTGGGTTTCGAGTTTTAATTCAAAAAATGCCTCTGCGATAGTCGGAAGAACCATAAGCATAAATACCATGTTGACAGTTGACAATAAGCTTGTTACGCCCCAATAAATAGCAACCGAAACCACGACCTTTGCTTTTTTTACAACCGTTGAACCGAGTGTGATACAGCAGTAAAGGAGCAAAAGCGAGAACACCGTCGACGCAAGGGCAATAATCAATATTTCAATAAAATATATGATTGCATATATTTCTCTGCCTTCACAAATATCAAACATTAAGTAAAACAGTTCCTTAACTAATACCGCCAACGACCATTCTACAGCGACGGCTCGTATAACGAGCATATCTTTAAAAATTATGTATGTTTCTACAGCTATAAGCAGCGAAGTCACAACTGTTAAAATAGTGCCCGAAATTATTTTTGAATTAAGTAAGCTGCTTTTTTTGACGGGAAGAGTGAAGGTAAGATAACCCTCGTCGGAGAAAAAGTTTCTGTAAAATCTCGCGAAAACTATTATCATTGAGGTAATGAAGAATACAAGCAAGGCAAGTCCTATAACGATAAGAAAAATGAGCGCCATTTCATAAACTTCTTCACGGTATTTTTTCATATCGTTAAAAATCGGAGCGCAATAGGATCCGACAAACGAAAGAATCAGCGTTATAACGGCGCCAATCCACCAAATCCGCATCATTTCCTTAAAATCGTATTTTAAAAGCCTTCTGATCATCGGAATACCTCCTTAAACAGCTCGTTTAGCGATTTTCCGCTTTCGTTTCTCGCCTCTTCGGCGTTTCCGGTTTTGAGTATCTCTCCGCCGTAGGAAAGGAAAACGAACTCATCGAGCACCTGCTCTATATCGGTTATAAGGTGAGTTGTGATTATAATTGTTGCCTCGGGGTCGTAATTACTTACGATGGTGCCGAGAATATAATCTCTTGCCGCAGGGTCAACACCCGCTATCGGCTCGTCAAGCAAATAAAGACGGGCGCGGCGCGACATCACCATTATAAGAAGCACCTTTTCCTTCGTGCCCTTTGAAAGCGACTTAAGATTTGAATTTATATCAATTTTCAGGTCTTTTATAAGCGCCTCGGCACGTGCGGCATCGAAATCAGTGTAAAAATCGGAGAAAAATGCAACAAGCTCTCTCAATTTCATCGACGGGCTGAAATAGCATCTTTCGGGAAGATAGGAAACGAGCGCCTTGCTCTTTTCGCCTATCTCCTCGCCGCAAACGGTTATCTTGCCCGAATCGGGCTGCAAAAGTCCTGAAATAAGCTTGATAAGGGTTGACTTACCGCAACCGTTGGGACCTAAAAGCCCTATTATTTTTCCGGATTCAACCTCTAAATTAAAGTCCTTTAAAACGGGAGCTCCTTTTTTATAGCTCTTTGTTACGTTTTTACATTGAAGTACCATCATTTTGCCTCCTCCTTCAGTATTTCTATCGCGTCCGCATTTGAAAATGAAAGCTCGTTAACGCTTTTCAAAAATTCCTTTGCAAGGCTTTTTGCAAGCTCTCTTCTTGAAAGCTCAATTACCTCTGCATTTTCGGTAACGAAACGACCCAATGTGCCCTTTGAAATTATTATTCCTTCGTTTTCAAGCTCCGAAAACGCGTGCTGAACGGTATTCGGATTAACGGCGGCCTCAAGCGCAAGCTGGCGCACGGTGGAAATCCGGCTTCCCGCGCCGTATTCACCCGAAAGCACCATCCTCTTGATTCTTTCCGCAATCTGCAAATAAACCGCTTTGTCGGAATTAAAGCTCCAAGCCATATCATCGCCTCCTTGTATTATTGTTCTAATACAATAATACAACATTTTTTATTTTTTGTCAAGCAGTTTTAAAAAAGTTTTTTTGTTGAAATAAGACGCAGTTTGTAGTATAATATTTATTTAATAACACCTTGAGGAGAAATCATTATGAATCTTATCAAAAGAGCATCTGCATATTTGCCGGGCATTTGCATTGCCCTTATAATTGCCGCCTTTGCAAAGCTTTTAGAGTGGCTTTTGCCCATTCATCTTATCGGTGCTTCGGTAATTGCCCTTTTTGCGGGTATGGTAATAAATTGCTTCTGGAAGCCCACGGCGCATTTTTCAAAGGGGCTGAAATTCACCTCGAAAAAGCTTCTTAAATTTGCAATTATCCTTCTCGGTGCCTCGCTTAATATTATGACGGTTTTAAATGTTGGCAAGCTTTCGCTTTGCGTTATGGTATTTACCCTTCTTACCTGCTTTGGCGGCGGCTATTTGGTTGGAAGAATTTTTAAAATAAACTGGAAGCTTTCAAACCTCATCTCGGCAGGCACGGGCATTTGCGGCGGCTCTGCCATTGCCGCAATCGCCCCCGTTATCGACGCGGAGGACCGTGATATTGCCTACGCCATGTCGGCAACCTTCCTTTTCGATATGGCTATGATACTCCTTTTTCCCATAATGGGCAGGGCCTTGGGGCTTTCCGACGAGGCCTACGGCCTCTGGGCAGGCACCGCCGTTAACGATACCTCAAGCGTTGTTGCAGCAGGATATGCCTTTTCCGAGGCGGCAGGCGACTTTGCCACAATGGTAAAGCTCACCCGCACCCTTTCTATTATCCCCACAGTTATCACCTTTGCCCTCATTAACGCAAGAATCAAGCGCAAGGAGGCCGCCTCCACGGGCGCCTCTGTTGAAAAGCGCAAGCTTAACGTTACCAAGATAATTCCCTGGTTTATTCTGGGCTTTCTGGCTCTTACCGCAATAAACAGCTTTGGCGTTATTCCCGCCGCTCTTTCCTCTCTTATGAAAGACGTAAGCAAATTCCTTATGGTTGCGGCGCTTGCGGCAATAGGCCTTAACACAAGCTTTAAGGATATGAAAAAATCGGGCATTGCGCCGATGCTTCACGGATTTATAATTTCAGCGCTTGTCGTTATCGTGGCAATTGTTGTTGAATATTTTATGGGTTTGGTTTAAAATAAATGAACGATTTTAAAAAAGGCTTAAGGGCAGGAATCCCAATAGGACTTGGCTACCTTTCGGTGTCATTTACCTTCGGAATTCTTGCCGTATCATACGGGCTTTACTGGTGGCAGGCGGTTGTTATTTCAATGACCACCCTCACCTCGGCAGGTCAGCTTGCGGGCGTTGGAATTATGATATACCCCGCACGTTACCTTGAAATGCTCATTTCACAGCTTACGATAAATCTCCGTTATTCCTTTATGTCGGTTTCTCTTTCCCAAAAGGTTTCACCGAAATTCAAAGGGGTATGGCGCTTTATCCTCGGCTTTTTTATGACCGATGAGATATTTGCGGTTGCATCTTCTCAAAAGACCGTTTCAGTCAGATTTTTTGCCGGGCTTTCGGTTATACCCTATCTCGGCTGGACGCTTGGCACCCTTTTCGGAGCGGTATTGGGAAACGTCCTTCCCGAATCGGTGATGAACGCCCTTTGCATTGCCATTTACGGAATGTTTATTGCAATTATCGCACCGGATGCGCGCCGCTCCCGTCCCGTGCTTACAGTTATTGTGTTATCGGTTGTTTTAAGCACCGCTTTTTACTATCTTCCCGTTTTAAGCACCGTTTCAAGCGGCGTTGCAATAAGCGTTACCGCCGTTTTTGCGGCTGCTTTTTCGGCGCTTTTATTCCCCGTAAAGGAGGAAGACAAATGAACAGCCTTCAGTTTTTCAGCTACCTTCTCATAATAGCGGGCTCAACCTATTTGATAAGAGCCATTCCCTTTGCGGCGGTGAGAAAAAAGATAGAAAACCGCTTTATCCGCTCCTTTCTCTATTACATTCCCTACGCCGTGCTTGCGGCAATGACCTTTCCCGCCGCGCTTTACGCAACGGGTAACGTCGCGGCGGCGGCAATCGGAATTTTTGCGGCGGTCATTTTTGCGATAATGGGAAAAAGCCTTACCGTGGTCGCCCTCATTTCATCACTCACCGTTTTCATATCGGAGATTCTTTTAAAAGCAGTCTTTTGACTGCTTTTTTCATTCGTCTTTTTTAATAAAAACCTTGAATTGAAGTGAAAACGGTGGTATAATGTATTATTATGCATCTATATATAAAGGTTTTGATTAAATGATAGCGGTTTTAATAAACACCCTGCTTGTAATTGCGGGAAGCTCCGTCGGGCTTTTATTCAAAAAGCTCTTACCCGAAAAAATAACCAAGGCGGTAATGATCGCAATCGGTCTTTGCACCGTTTATATCGGCATCGACGGCGCACTTGCGGGAGAAAATACAGTTGTTCTTATTGTTTCAATGGCGCTCGGCACGGCACTCGGCACCCTTATAAACATCGACGGCGGCATTGAAAAATTCGGTAATTTCCTCTCAAAAAAATTGAAGAAAAACGGAGAAAGCGTTTCCCTTACCGAAGGCTTTATGACCGCAAGCCTCGTTTTTTGCGTAGGAGCGATGACGGTTGTCGGCGCATTGAATGCGGGAATGCTCGGAAACAACGAGCTTCTTATAACCAAGTCGGTGCTTGACCTCTTTTCCTCCGCTATGCTTGCCGCAACACTCGGAATAGGCGTGCTGCTTGCATCTGTCTTCGTATTCGTTTTCGAGGGAGCACTCGTGCTGCTTGCGGGGCTTCTTTCACCGATTCTCGACGATCCCGCCCTTATTGCCGAAATTTCCTCGGTTGGCGGCATTATGATAATCGGTCTGGGACTTAATATTTTGGGGATCTCAAAATTCAAAATCGCAAATATGCTCCCGTCACTTTTATTCTTACCGCTTGTATATTTTCTCATAGGGCTTTTGCCGCTTTGAGAAAAGGAGGTTTTTTGAAATGGAAAAAATCGAAGATGCAAGAAACGAGATCGCGGCCGTTGACCGCGAAATAGCAGAGCTTTTTATCCGCAGAATGAATGCGGTAAAAGAGGTTGCCGAATACAAAAAGGAGCGCGGCCTTCCCATTTTCGACGCCCCGCAGGAGGAGCGCGTTATTGCCCGCAACCTTCAGTATATTGAGGACGACTCCTTAAAGGGCTATTACCGCAGCTTTTTGCAATCGACCATGGATGTTTCAAAGCAGTATCAGCGCCGTCTTACCGAGGGCGAAAGAGTGGCTTATGCAGGCGTGGAGGGCGCCTTTGCTCACATTGCCGCCGCGCATATATTCCCCGATGCAGCCCTCCTTTCCTATCCCTCCTTCGACACCGCCTACGCCGCAGTTTTAAGCGGCGAATGCGACCTTGCCGTGTTGCCGCTCGAAAACAGCTATGCGGGCGAGGTAGGTCAGGTATTTGACCTTATTTTCAGCGGTTCTCTTCATATAAACGGACTTTACAATCTTCATATAACTCAAAATCTCCTCGGCGTAAAGGGTGCAACCGTTTCGGACGTCAAAACCGTTGTCAGCCACCCGCAGGCGCTTGAGCAATGCGCACCCTATATAAAAGAGCACGGATTTACAACAGAAAATGCCGAAAACACCGCCAAAGCAGCAAAAAGAGTTGCCGACGCAGGCGACAAATCGGTTGCCTCCATAGCAAGCCTCGGTGCCGCAAGGCTTTACGGGCTTGAGGTGCTTGAAAGAAACGTTAACGAAAGCAAACAGAATACCACCCGCTTTGCGGTCTTTTCAAAGGTTGAAGGAAGACCCTCTCATAACGAAAACGGAAACACCTTCTTACTCTTTTTCACGGTAAATCACGTGGCGGGCGCTCTGGCAAAGGCAATTAACGTTATAGGAAAATACGGCTTCAATATGAAGACCCTTAAGAGCCGTCCCATGAAGTCACTCCCCTTCCAATATTACTTCTACGTTGAGGCAGAGGGCGACGAGACTTCCGAAAACGGCAAGAAAATGCTTGCGGAGCTTAAATCGCATTGTGAAATGCTCAAAATTGCGGGGCACTACTTTACCGCAAGCTCTTTTGAGATAGAGGAGGAATAAACGATGATAATTCCCGTTTCGCTTAATGAAAGAAGCTACGACGTGGTTTTGGAGTCGGGCATTCTCAAAAAGGCAAACGAATTTATTGATCTTAACCGAAAGGTCCTTGTAGTTACCGATTCGGGAGTTCCGAAGGAATACGCCGAAACGGTTGCGGCTCTTTCCAAGGAAGGCTTCATTTTCACCGTGCCCAAGGGTGAGGAAAGCAAAAGCATTGAAAGCTTTAAGGATATCCTCTCGTTTATGCTCGAAAAGAGCTTTTCGAGAAAGGACTGTGTCGTCGCCGTCGGCGGCGGCGTTGTCGGCGACCTTGCAGGCTTTTGTGCCGCCTGCTATATGCGCGGTGTTGATTTTTACAACATACCCACCACAGTACTTTCAGAGATCGATTCCTCTGTCGGCGGAAAGACTGCAGTCAACCTTTCGGGAATAAAAAATCCCATCGGAGCATTTTATCAGCCCAAAAAGGTGCTTATTGATTTTGAAACGTTAAAAACCCTTCCAAAAAGGCAGATCTCAAACGGTCTTGCGGAAGGGCTTAAGATCGCCGCCACCTTCGATAAGGAGCTTTTTTCGCTTTTTGAAGAGAAAGACCCTCTTCTTTGCCTTCCGAGAATAATCGAAAGAGCCGTTTCTTTAAAGAGAGACGTCGTTGTAAAGGACGAGCGCGAAAGCGGACTCCGCAAGGTCTTGAATTTCGGTCACACCATCGGTCACGGAATAGAGAGCGCGGGAATGGAAGCGGGCCTTTACCACGGCGAATGCGTTTCCGTCGGCTTGGTTGCAATGACCGACGGAGAGGTCAGAGAAAGAATCAAGGCAGCACTTGAAAAGCTCGGCCTCCCCGTTTCGGTTTCTCTTTCTCCGAAAAGGATATACGAGGCGCTTTTACACGATAAAAAAGCAGAAAACGGCTTTATAGACGCCGTTTACGTTAAAGAAATAGGAAGCTTTGAAATAATCAAGACCGAGCCCGACGAGCTTTACCGTCGCATTTTATCGGTCACGAAGGAGAGTGTGTGAAAATGAAAAACAGCTTCGGAGAAAGCGTTTCCGTCACCCTTTTCGGTGAAAGCCACGGCACCGAGATAGGCGCCGTTTTAGACGGTCTTGCCCCCGGCATTCCCGTTGACACCGATTTTATTTCATCACAGCTTTCCCTTCGCCGTCCGTTCGGAAGGATATCCACCGCAAGAAGAGAAGAGGACGAATTCCGTATCGTAAGCGGCGTTTTCGAGGGAAAGACCACCGGCACGCCGATTGCGATAATTATTAAAAATTCCGACACCAAAAGCAAGGATTACTCAAAAACGCGCTTTCTGGTCCGTCCCGGACACGCCGATTACACCGCTTTTTGCAAATATCACGGCTTTGAGGATTACAGAGGCGGCGGTCATCAGAGCGGAAGACTCACCGCACCGTTGGTGGCGGCAGGCGCCATTTGCATTGCGGCGTTAAGAGAAAAGGGCATTTTTATCGGAAGCCATATTTCACGCCTTTTTGGAATTTCCGACAGAGGCTTTGGCGACCTTGAAAGCGATATCGACCTCTTAAACAAAAAGGCCTTTGCGGTGCTTGACCCCGAAAAGGAGTCTGAAATGCTTACGGCGGCAGAAAAGGCCGCTTCGGAGGGCGACAGCGTTGGCGGAATTCTGGAAACCGCGGTTTTGGGGCTTCCCGCAGGAGTCGGCGAGCCGTGGTTTGACAGCGTTGAGGGCCTTATTTCCCACGCGCTTTTCTCAATTCCCGCAGTAAAGGGAATCGATTTCGGCGCCGCCTTCGACAACGCCGACCTCAAGGGCAGTGAATATAACGACCCGTTTGTCTTTGAAGACGGCAAAATAATCACCAAAACCAACCATAACGGCGGCATAAACGGCGGCATAACCAACGGAATGCCCCTTCTTTTCCGTCTTATGATAAAGCCCACCCCGTCGATTTACAAAACGCAGGAAACGGTTGACCTTTCTTCAAACGAAAACGTTTCCCTTTCTATAGAGGGCAGACACGATCCCGTAATAATCCACCGTGCAAGAGTGGTTGCCGACAGTGTAACCGCCATCACCCTTTGCGACCTTCTTGCAAGGCGCTACGGTACCGATTGGCTCGGAGGAAAGTGATGGAATACGGTCTTATAGGCAAAAAGCTTTCTCACAGCTTTTCAAAGGAAATCCATTCCGAATTTGCCCTTTATTCCTATGATATAGTTGAGATTTCGCCCGAATCGCTTGACGGTTTTATGAATAAGAGGGATTTTCTCGGAATAAACGTAACCGTTCCGTATAAGGAGTCGGTCATTCCCTACCTTCACGAAATAAGCGACGAGGCAAAAAGAATAGGCGCCGTAAACACGGTTTTAAATAAAAACGGTCTTCTTTACGGATATAACACCGATTATTACGGCTTGAAATCGTTGATTTTAAAAAACGGCTTTGAGATTGCGGGAAAAAAAGCCCTTATTTTGGGAAGCGGCGGCACCTCGAAAACCGCTCACGCCGTTTTGGAGGATCTGGGCGCCGCCGAAATAATAACGGTAAGCCGCGCCGAAAAGGAAGGCGCCGTAAGCTATGAAACGGCTTTATCGCGCCACCTTGACGCCGATTTCATTTTAAACGCCACTCCCGTCGGAATGTTCCCCGCCACCGACGCTTCTCCCATACCGTTGGAGCCTTTCAAAAAGCTTTCGGGCGTTATCGACGTAATTTACAATCCTCTTTCCACAAGGCTTCTTTCGGAGGCAAAAGAGAAAGGAATAAAGGCCGTAAACGGTCTTTATATGCTCGTTTCTCAGGCCGTAAAGGCCGCAGAGCTTTTCACGGGGAAGGAGATTGCCGATGAAACGGCAGATGCCGTTTGGCATAAGCTTCTTCTTTCAAAGCAAAACACCGTTTTGATAGGAATGCCCTCCTCGGGGAAGTCCACCGTCGGTGCGGTGCTTGCCAAGCTGCTTTCCAAAAAGCTTACCGACACCGATGCGGCAATCGTTAAAAAGGCGGGTGCTTCAATTCCCGAAATCTTCTCCCGCTTCGGAGAGGAAAGGTTCAGGGATATCGAGGCAGAGGTAATAAAAGAGGTCTCTCTTTCAGAGGGCGCCGTAATCGCAACGGGCGGCGGCGTTATAAAAAGAGAGGAAAATGTTTTGAATCTGAAGAAAAACGGCAAGGTATTTTTCATAAACAGAAGCCCGGACAGGCTTATTACCACCGATGACCGTCCCCTTTCAAACGACAGAGAAAAGCTTGAAAAGCTTTTTAATGAGCGCTACCCCTTATATTTAAAAGCCGCGGACCACACCGTTTCGGGCGATCTTTCACCCGAAGAAATCGCCCGCGAAATAATGAGGTTATTATAATGAAAATCAAGGTTATTAACGGCCCGAATATAAATATGCTCGGAATAAGAGAGCCCTCTCTCTACGGAAGCGAAAGCTACGAGGCAGTTGTAACGCTCGTTTCCGATTATGCCAAAAAGGAAGGCGTTGAGGTTTCCTTTTATCAGTCAAACCACGAGGGCGACCTTGTTGATGCCATTCAGGATTGCTACGGGCGCTTCGACGGCATTATTATAAACCCCGCCGCCTACACCCACACCAGCATCGCCATTCTCGACGCACTGAAGGCAGTGGGGCTGCCTGCGGTAGAGGTGCACATCTCAAAGGTCGAGGAGCGCGAGGATTTCAGGCAGATAAGCTTCGTGCGCTCTGCCTGCGTTAAAACCGTAACCGGTAAAGGCATTGCGGGTTACGTGGAAGCAATGGAATTTCTCTTAAAAGAGGTCTTGAAGAAATGACTGTTACCATAAAGCCCTCCGCGGCAAGAGGAGAGGTCACCGCTCCGCCCTCAAAAAGCATGGCGCACCGCCTTCTTATCGCGGCAGGTCTTTCAAACGGAATAAGCGTAATAAAGGGCATCGCCCCCTCGAAGGACGTTTTGGCAACCATAGGCTGTCTTCGTGCGCTCGGCGCCGAAATAACGCTCGAATCAGACGTTGCCACCGTTAAGGGGCTTGACGCAAGCGCCGTAAAAAACGGCGCCGTGCTTGACTGCAACGAATGCGGTTCCACCCTTCGTTTTTTTATTCCCATTGTGCTTGCTCTCGGCGTTGAGGCAACCTTTGTGGGAAGTGAAAGGCTTTTTGCCCGTCCGCTTTCGGTTTACAGGGAGCTTTGCGAAAACGAGGGTTTTACCTTTTTGCTTTCATCAGGCTCGCTTTTTGTTTCGGGAAAACTTAAGGCAAAGAAATATTCGGTAATGGGCAACCTTTCAAGCCAGTTTATAAGCGGACTTATCTTTGCGCTTTCCCTCCTTCGTAAAGAAAGCGTTATTGAGGTAATTCCTCCCGTGGAAAGCCGCTCTTATATTGATATGACCGTTTCCGCCGTTAAAAATTTCGGCGTTTTTATTGAAGAATCTCCGAAAAACACCTTTTTAATTCGGGGTAACGGCTACCGTGCCGCAAGCAGAGAGGTCGAGGGCGACTATTCAAACGCCGCATTTCTTGAGGCTCTTAATCTCGCGGGCGGTAACGTTACCGTGACGGGTCTTTCCGAAAGCAGTCTTCAGGGCGACAGAGTATATAACGAATATTTCAACCGCTTGAAAAACGGCGGCGGCATTATTGATATTTCAAACTGTCCCGATCTCGGTCCCGTGCTTTTTGCGGCTGCGGCACTTTTGAAGGGCGGCAAATTTACAGGCACCTCGCGCCTTAAAATCAAGGAAAGCGACAGAGCCGAGGCAATGAAGGCAGAGCTTTCAAAGCTCGGTGTGAAAACGGAGGTTTTTGAAAATTCGGTAACTGTTTATCCCTCCGCTTTGGTATCTCCGTCAGAGCCGCTTTGCTCTCACAACGACCACCGTATCGCAATGGCGCTTTCGGTGCTTTTAACGGTAACCGGCGGCACCCTTACCGGCGCCGAATCGGTTTCAAAATCCTTTCCCGACTTTTTTGAAATATTGAAGTCGCTTAATATCGAGGTCTTTTACAATGAAATGGATAACTGACAGTAAAATAGCAATAGTCGGCCTTGGCCTTATGGGCGGAAGCTATGCAAGAGCGTTAAAAAGGCTCGGTTTTTCGGTTGTTGCTATCGACAAAAACCAAGGCGCGATAGATTTTGCAGTTAAAAACGGATTTATCGACTGCGGCTCGGTAACGCCCGACGCCGCTCTTTTGGGAGAAGCGGACGCGGTAATTTTTGCACTTTATCCCGCCGTTTTCAAGGAATGGATAGAGAAAAACCAATCGCTTTTTAAAAGCGGAGCTTATATCACCGACGTTACGGGCGTAAAAGGCTCGGTGGTTTACGACGTTCAGGCGCTCCTTCGCTCCGACGTTGAATATATCGCGGCGCACCCAATGGCAGGTAAAGAGGTTTACGGTGTTGAAAACAGCGACGATTCCATTTTCAAGGGAGCGAACTACATCATCACCCCCACCGAAAAAAACACAAGGGAAGCAATAAAATGGTGCGAAAGCCTCGGAAGAATTCTCGGCTTTGCACGTATTTCGGTGCTCTCTCCCGAGGAGCACGACGAAATGATAGGCTTCGTTTCCCAGCTCACCCACTGCATTGCCGTTGCGCTTATGACCTGCAACGATAACAAGGAGCTTGTGAATTACACGGGCGACTCCTTCAGGGACCTTACCCGAATTGCAAGAATAAACGAGAATATGTGGAGCGAGCTTTTCTTGCTCAATAAGGAAAACCTTATTGCCGAAATGGATTGCTTCTCAAAGGAATTCGATTCCATTCGCAATATGCTCGCATGCGACGATATTGAAGGCTTAAAAGAAAAAATGCGCCTTTCAACAGAAAGACGCGCATATTTCGATAAGCCGAAGGAAAGGAAATGATTTAATATGAATATGGATTTCACAAGAAAGCTCGCAATCCCCATGGAGATAAAGGAAATGTATCCTTTAACTCACTCCATGGAAGCTATTATCAGCCACCGCGACACCGAGCTTAAGAATATATTTTCGGGCAAGGATGACCGTCTTATTTTAATAATCGGCCCCTGCTCCGCAGATCACGAGGAAAGCGTGCTTGACTATATTTCAAGGCTTGCCGCCATAAACGAAAGGGTAAAGGAAAAGCTTTTCATCGTCCCCCGCATCTACACCAATAAGCCCCGCACCAACGGCGAGGGTTACAAGGGACTTTTGCATCAGCCCGACCCCAACGATAAGCCCGACATGGCAAAGGGCATAATCGCAACGAGAAGCCTTCATATGAAGGCTGTTTCGGAAACGGGTCTTTCATGTGCCGACGAAATGCTTTACCCCGAAAACTACAAATATCTCGATGACCTTTTGGCCTACGTTTCGGTTGGCGCGCGCTCGGTTGAGGACCAGCAGCACCGTCTTACCGCAAGCGGAATAGAGGTCCCCGTTGGTATGAAAAACCCCACCAGCGGCGACTATTCGGTTATGATGAACGCAATTTTCACCGCACAGCACAGTCACACCTTTATCTACCGCGGCTGGGAAGCCCACTCCTACGGCAACCCCTTTGCTCACGCGATACTTCGCGGCCACGTAAACAAGCACGGCAGACCTCTTCCGAACTACCACTATGAGGACCTTGTCCGCTTGCTTGAATTCTACTCGGAGTATAATCTTGAAAACCCTGCCGTCATAATCGACACCAACCACTCAAATTCGGGCAAAAATCCCTTTGAGCAGCCGAGAATTATAAAGGAGGTCCTTGCATCCTGCCGTTGGAATAACGACGTCAAAAGGCTTGTAAAGGGCTTTATGATAGAAAGCTACATCGAGGACGGAGCCCAGAAGATAAACGAGGGCTGCTACGGAAAGTCTATCACCGATCCTTGCCTCGGCTGGGAAAAGACAGAACGCCTTATTCTCGATATCGCAGAAAGCCTGTAAAAACAATAAAGACCGCGATCGTCGCGGTCTTTTATTTTTAAAACATCATTCCGTTTATATATTCTTCCATAAATACGGGGTCGGTTGCAAGCTCCACCGTTTTCACCCTTTTTGAAAGCAAAAGTGCCTTTTCGCGGTATTCTTTAAAAAGCAAAAATCTCGAGGCGCCCGTAAGCGAGGCGTTTCCCACGGCGGATGCCACCGCCGCCACGCCCTTCGGAAGCATTTTTATCGCTTCCGCCTTTTTGAGGTCTAATTTACTTCCGAATCCGCCTGCTATAAATGCGCTTTTAAGGCTCTCGGCCGTAATTCCCGCCTTACAAAGAAGCGCTGAAATACAGCCGTAAACAGCTCCCTTTGCAAGCTGAACGGCACGCACGTCATCGGAATTAAATGAAACTCCGTCAATTAAAACGTCACTCTCAAGATATCCCGTTTCGTCAAGCTCGCCCGTTTCCGTAAGCGCCGCTAAAAGCTCTATAACTCCCGAGCCGCATATACCCACGGCTTTTTTATCTCCCACCGTTTTTGCAAAAAGCTTGCCGTTGGCCGCATAAACGGAATATATCGCACCGTCGATCGCGTGAGCGCCGGAAGAAAGTCCCGCTCCCTCAAACGCCGGACCTGCCGCCGCCGAGGAGCCGTACCACTCTTCTCCGCTTTTAACCACAGTTTCGCCGTTGGTGCCTATATCAACAAGAAGCGCAGGTGAGGCCGCTAAGTCGATATCGGTTGCAATCATTGCCGCCGTAACGTCGCCGCCTATAAAAGCCGAAATGCAGGGGATAAGATAGAGCCTTGCGTTTTTAAAACGGGATTTGAAATAATCCGTTTCGAAATAGTCTCCGAAAAGCGTTTCCGACTCAAACGGCGCCCTTGAGATCGACACGGGGCTTTTGTTTGCCGCGAGATAACTCATTGCCGTATTACCCGCCGCCACGATAAGCGAAAGCTCGTCTTCTTCACGCCCCGCCTCTCTGATGCAAGCCGAAACGGCTTGATAAATACCGTCGGTAACAAGCTTATGGAGCTCCCAAAGCTTATCCAAAATAGCCTTTTCAATTCTCGAGATAACGTCGGCGCCAAACACGCCTTGCGGATTTTCTATGCCCGCCGACGAAAGAAGCCTTCCGCTTTTCCCGTCGTAAAGTCGCGCGGCTATCGTAGTTGTGCCAATGTCCACCGCCGCCAAAAGGCCCGACGCCATCGGAGAAAGCGTAAGGAAAGGCATATCACCGCCCGAAACCAAGACGTCGCTTTTTGCTTCGTCAAAAAGCGTTACCGATGCGTCGCCCGTCAAAATGAGCCTGCAACCAAGCCTTATTCCCTTTTCTATGTCGGCGCCCAGAAGCTTTTTTTCGTATTCGTCGGGCAAAAGCGCCTCTCCTTCGAATAAGACGCGGCATTTCCCGCAAACACCTCTGCCGCCGCAGGGCATTTTAAGGCTCGAAATCATATCGCCGCCGACAAGCTCCTTAAAGCTTGCCGGCGGTTTGAAGTTAAAACAATATTCAGAAGCATTTTTATAAAGCTTAAGAACTGCCATTTTTGCCTCTTATTTTACCGTGAAGCTTCCGCTTACGGCACCGTTTTTAATGTATTGCTGTGCCTCGGAATATCCGAAAAGCTCCTTCTCCGCTTCGGGAGTGCGGTCGCCGAGGTCAACGTTGTTAAGAATATCAGCAAAATAGGGAATGAAATTATCGGCATCGACCGAAACGGAGATCTCGGTGCCCTTTGAGATCGCCTCGGAGAGATAAACGTAAACGGTGTTTGCGTTATACTGCTCAATCTTTTCAACCGTTACGCCTGCGGGAAGGCCGCTTATCTCAAAACCCTCTTTGGTAAGGTCCTTTTCGAAAATCGGGAAGCTCTTACCCGAAACGGTCATTCGCAAAACACGTCCGTCTTCAATAAGTCTGCCCTCGAAGTTGAATTCTGTGGTGTATTCGATAGAGTCGATTACCACCTTATCGCCTGCCTTGCCCTCGAAATAAAGCATCGTGGCTTTGGCACTGCTGTCCTTGCCGTCTGCAATGTCGAGGTAGGTCACGTCTTTTACGTCGGCCCAATTTCCGAGAGTAAAGCCGCCTGCAGTAATTCCCTGATATCCGAACGCAACCTTCGAGGCGGTGGTGCCCTTTAAGTTAACGATGCAATCGGAATATGCAAAGAGATTTAACGGGAGATTTGAAACGATATATCCCTTATCCTCGGTGAGAGTAAAGGTGAGCTTTCCGTTTTCAACCTTAATGTCCTTCACACCGCTTGCCGCATAGTTCCAGCTCTCATAGGAGCTTCCGTTGAAGGCAAAGCGGTTTCTGTATTCGTGAAGATATCCCGCCGTGATGTTTTCCTGCACGGCCTTTCTTCCGAAGGGGCTTATAAAGTTGGGCTTATATTGGTTGGTTACACCTACACCCACACGGTATTGGTGACGGTAGCTGAAGATATTTTTGAATATCATCGTATCGGAGTTGGTGCCGAGCATAATATCGGCTTCAATTACGTAGGAATAGGGATTCTTGATGTTATTATAGGAAAGAGTGTCAAGAAGGCTGACGTTTTGGTAATCCTTCTTATATGCATCGGCGTTCAGGATAAGAAGCGCCGCAGCATCGTTGTTATGATATACCATATTGCGCTGGGTGATATTTGAAACGTAGGTCTCGTAGTCAAATCCGCAACCGTCGCCGCCGCCGTGGTTGTAAACGTACGCCATTTCGCTGTTTTCAACCAAAATGTTGTTGCAAACCGCCATATAAGATGCGGTAGGACCTGTTACGCCCGCTCTGTAATCGCAGCCGTCAAGATGGCGTACGTTTCGAACGTATCCCCATTCACTTTTATCGGTGCCGTCCCAGCCGCCCTCAACCAACTCGAAGCGGTAAAGGCCCGCGTAGGTGCCGGTCATAACGCAGTCGTACATTCTTACCTTCTCAATGCTGTAAACGTCATGACCTGCCGGAGTGTTGAGTGATGCGTGGAAGCCGCCCGAGGAATCCTCAAAAACGCAGTTGTTTATATCGAATTCTCTTGCAATAACGTCCTCATATCTGGCTATACCGCTTACTCTTATCGCGTCGGGCCAGATGTATTCGTTTGCACCGCCGCCCGTATCCTTATGGGTGCCGTAAGAGGTAACGGTTTCGAGGTTGCCCTTGGGAGCCTTCATCCACGCTACGTAGTTATCAACGTTATCAAGCTCGTTTGCGAAGGCTTCCTCGCTGTAAATATTTTTGAAATTGCAGTTTGTTACCTTAAAGCCGGTGTTTCCCTTGGTAACTATAAAGCGGAAATAAATTCCGAGATAGGTGTTTCTTACGTCAAGTCCGTCGATGTGGATATAGTTGATGGTTTCCTGATCCTTGGTCTTTTTGCTTTTATCGTAGTCGGTAACGACGATAGCTATATCGTGCTTGTCGTTATTTAACGAGATGACGGGAAGCTCGTCGTTCTTATCGCCGTAGTTGGATATCTTTACCCAGGCGTTTTTAGCGCCGGTGCCGCGAATATACATTCTCTCGTTCCACTCGTCGCCGCGCTTGAGTAAAACCTTGTCGCCGGGCTGTAGGCGCATTTCGTTTACATTTGCAAAGCTTTTCCACGGTGTCTTTTTTGAGGTACCGTTATTGTCATCGCTTCCCTCGGAGGAAGAAATGTAATAGGTGGTACCCGATGCGCAGGAAGAAAGAGTCATAATAAGACCTCCCATAAGCGTTGCCGTCATAACGGCGGAAAGCAAGACCGAAATAATCCTTTTCATAAATTTCACCTTATTCAGCAAAATCGGCAGAGTAGGATTCGAGCTTGATGGTTGCAATGAAATCGGCAACCTTAACGTGCTCGGGATGGTCTCTGTAAGCAAGCATATCCTCTTTGGACTCGAATTCGGTGTAAAGGCATGCGTCAACCGAGCGGGCAGAGCCGATCTCGTCTTTACCGAAGCGAAGCTTTTTAATAAGATCTATTTTTGCAGGCAAAGCGCAAAGAAGCTCCTTCATCTTGGGTACGTTTACCTCGGGGTCCTTAACTCTGTACATTACTACGTGAATAAACATTTTAAATTACCTTCCTTAATTTATATTTAATTTATTATACCATATAGCCACGCCATTTTCAATGTAAAAAATTGCTCTTTTTATGCAAAAAATTGTTTTTTTGAGGGTAAGCGGCATAAAATGTGTTTACATAACGTCTTGAAAGTGCTATAATATTAACACTACCCGAAAAAGAGGTGTGAGGATGGCGGAGAATAAAGAGGCAAGAAAGATAATATCGGAAAACCGCAAGGCGTACCACGAGTATTTCGTGCTTGAAAAGCACGAGGCGGGCATTGAGCTTTTCGGCACCGAGGTAAAATCGGTAAGGCTCGGAAAGGTAAATTTCAAGGATTGCTATGCCGACATCGACTCGGGCGAGCTTTTTATTCTCGGAATGCACATTTCACCCTATGAAAAGGGAAATATCTTCAACAAGGTCCCGCTTCGTCCGAAAAAGCTTTTAATGCACAAGCGCGAGATAATGCGCCTTTTCGGGCAGACCAAGCAGGAGGGGCTTACCCTTATTCCCCTTTCTCTTTACTTCAAAAACGGAATGATAAAGGTTGAGCTTGGCCTTTGCAAAGGTAAAAAGCTCTTTGACAAGCGCGAGGATATGGCGCGCCGAGATGCAAAACGCGAGATGGACCGCGCAATTAAAGAAAAAAATCAGGTTATGTAAAGTTAAAAACCGCGAAGATGCTTCGCGGTTTTTACGTTTGTGCGGAGACTTCACGCAAAAAAATTGAAAAAGTCCCTTCTGTATTCACAGATGGGACTTTTTTGTTATCAGTCAAGAAGAACTGCCGAAACTGCCGCGGGAACGCCGTTTGTCGAAGCAAATCTCACAGTCACACTGCCGTCGATCGGCATAACGCCGTCAAAACGAAGGCAGATGCAAAGCGGTACTCCGTCTGCGGCGGCGTTTAAATCAAACTCCGCCCTCACCTTTTCGCCGTTTATAAAAATATCGAATTCGGGCGCTTTCTTTCCGAATTTCCAGATATTTGCCGTTAGCACGCGAAGTGAATAGCTGCCGTCGGGAACGTCTTTAACGGTTACGGTGAAATCCTTGCCCACTCTTGCCTGCTTATATATCTCCTCATCGTAGAGAGTGGGGAGAATCTGCTCGGGAACCTCGTCGGTCCTCGCGTTTTTGCCGCCCGACACCGAGGCGCCCGTCCACAGGTCGCCCGACCAGTCGATATATTTATCCTTCGCAGTAAGATAGAAGCCTCTGAACTCGTTTTCGGGATTGACCGAAATGCCCAAAAGTCTGTTACTGCCCTTTTCATATATCTCGAAATCGAGCCTTTTGCAGTCAGCCGTAAAATATCTCACGCTTCTCACCATGGGACCCTTTACACCCATTTTTTCTCTTACAACGTCGATGCCGTCAACAACCGTCTTTCCGTTTATTTTAACGGTAATGCTTCCCTTATCAATCTCAACGTCATCGGAATCGAGAATAAAGGTGATATGGTTTAGCACATGCTTTGTTTCAAGCGACAAAGTCTTTTTGCCGTTTTCATTAACGGCGTTATAGGCAAAATAACGCTTTCCGAAAAGCTCCTCCGTTTTTCCCGTAAGCGAAAGCGCGAGCGAGCCGTTTTCGAATTTTCTGTCGGCAAAATGCATCATCGGCACCCACGAAACGTTTACTGCATCAATATCGTACTGATAGGCGTCCTTTCTCATTCCCTTTATCTTGTCAATGACGAAGCGGAGCTTATCACCCTTTTCGAGGGAAACGGTGATATCGTGAGTTTTTGCCTCGTTTTTGCCCTCCGCTATCTTGCCATACCATATCTGCTCGCCGTTTTTGAAGATCCTTGCGGTAATCGGCACTGTCGTGGAGTTTTTCCACCAGTCCCTCATAACTCTTCCGATAACTCTTACCGTCATATCGCGGTCGGCGGTAAAGACTCTTGCAGAGGAAACGCTTCCCGCCTGATGACAGCCTCTTGCGATTCTCGTATTTCCCGAGCCTTCAAAGTTGCCCTCTATGCCGCCCGGACGGTTGGGCGAGATTCCGTAGTCACCCGACGGATGCGGTCCGCAGTCAACCATCGTCATCGGGAAAAATTCCTTGTTGTTTTTGCTGTATTCGTTTGAGAAGCCGTTATATTCCTCTGTTTTACCCGAATAGTTTCCGAGGGCGCTTATAAAGGAAATTCCGCACCTTAACGGAATCGCTTCCTTCTCTTCCGTGCTTTTTAAATCAAATCCGACTGCCGAAACGGTATAGCTTGCATTTACGTCGGCGTCCTGCGAATAGTCGAAATAGAAGCTTCCCCTTGCAAGCTTTGTTATAACCGTTCCGTTTCGCTTTATTTCGTAATAATATCTGTTATCGTCGTCCTCATCGGAAATATATACAGCTACGCCGAGCGTCTTGATATTGTTTTCCTCGCGCTTAAAGACAGCCTTTGGAGCTTTGGGAGCGCCTACCTTTCCTCCGAAGGGAAAATCGGGCAAATTAAACCTAATAAGCTCGCCCTTTGCATCGGGAGTAAAGGTTATGCCCTTTGTTAAAAGCTCGGCACCCGTTTTGGTAAAGCCCTTTTTGCCGCTTATAAAGCCAACCTCGTAGCACTCGTTTTCCAAAAGTCCGTCGGGAAAAACGGTTATCTCTTTTTTCGGGCTTCTCGATATTATAAGAAGCGCCTTTTTTCTGTCGTTCGAGGTTCTGAGGCGGTAATATATCTCCTTATCTCCGTAAACTCTCGGGTGGAAGAGATAGGAAAATCTGCCCGCAACTCCTTTTTTGATCAAATAATTATATATCGCAAAATTCTCTCTTGCAATATCGAAATTCTTATCGGGCGAAAGACCTCTTTTCTGTGCCGCTCCCGCAGACGGTATCATCGTAAGCCTTGAATAGCGGTAATCCTCGTTTGCCTCGCGGCTTCCCTGATAAAGTCCGCCGAAGGAGGAGGCTCCGTTATATTTCATCGCGTCCTTGCCGAAGGTGTCCATACAGTCGCACTGCTTATCGGGTATCTCAAAATAGGAGGAGTAATAGGTCATATAGGGCGAGGCGTTCAAGTCGGAAAGGTAGTTGAAGCTTGAAAGCCTTTGCATCTCAAAGTTGTGGATATAGTTTCCGCCGCCGTCGCAGGTGTGGAAGGAGCGCTCACCCGATTCGCTTCTGTATTTCTCAACCTTGCTTTTCGCTCTTACGTATTCCTTCTGGTTTCTTACGTTAAAGGCGTCGGTACGCCATTCGAAGTCGCCCCAATAGCTTGCCTTCGACGACATAACTCCGTCAAGCGGCTTGCCCGCAAACCAAAGGGTGTATGCCACGTTGCATTTGTTTGCAAACTTCACCGATTCTCTGAAATCGGGTCCGTTTAAGGAATTCAGGAAAATGTGATAGCCGGGAAGCTTATCGGGCACGTACCATGCCGCGTCTGACCATACTCCCTTTGCGCCGCTGTAGCCTGCGTCGTTGATGTTGTCAAGGTCAAAGCTTGCGCTTCTGTGCGCAAACTGCTCGGTAGTAACGAGGTTATCGCCGTACCAGAGCGAAAGCGCCTTACCTGAAGCGTAATATTTATCGCAGGTGAGGTCGAACATATAGTTATACTGCCAGTCGTAAAGCTCCTTCATAAGAGCGTCGTGACCGCCGTTGAAGGCGGCAAGGGTAACTGCGGGAAGGGCTATTTTTTCCTTCGGCATAAGCTCGACCTGTGCGCCTACGTCGGCTGTGTATTCAAAACACATCTCATGCTCTGCAATGGTCTTCATTTTGCACTCGAAATCAAGATTCCATTTTCCGAGATAATCAAGCGCGACCATAAAGCCCTCGAAGGGCTCCTCCTCTGCCGTAACCGTAAAAAGCGGAGCGTATTCGGCAGTCATGCTTCCGCCTATCGAGTATTTCTGCCCCGAGCCTATCATTCGCGTTATCATCTCGCCCTGCGTGGGTCGGGTGTGACCGCCGCCGACGGACGAGAACCAATAGCTTTTCTTGTAGTCGTCCTGCAAAAACCTTGAGTAAAAGGGCTTTAATGTAAAGCCGTCGGTGCGGGCGACCGAGGTGTTCTCGCACTCCCACCACTGCTTTATCACCGACACGCCGGGAAATACCGCAGCATGAAAATAAAGCCTATACATGACCGTTTCAACGGTTATGTCAAGCTGCTTTACCTTTTTCTTGTTATATATCTTATCCTCAAACGAAGCGCCCACGAAATTCCATACGAAAGGAAATCTCGAGTTTTCAATAGCCTCGTCGGAATTTACGATGGGAATTATCGACTGCTCCTCCTTTACGAAGTTGATGCTTCCCTTTTCGTTATTTACCGAAAACTCAAAAAGATAAACGCCCTTTTCCAAAGAAAATCCGTAGCCCACTGAAATTCCCTTTTCGGAAAGGCGCCATCTGAAGTTTCCCAAAGCCGTTATTTCTGCCATTATTTCGTCCTCGCTTTCGGGTGTTTTTTAAATTATAACATCTATCGCCCGCCGATTGCAATAATTTTTTTAAATTTTGAATTCATAAATAAAAAAGACGGCGTAAACGGCGTGCATATTTAGCGGAGAAATCATAATTAGATTTGCGACTATGTTGTGAATTTGATTCGCAGTAAACAAATAATTAGCCCCGACAGATTGAAAATCTGTCGGGGCTATGTTTGCTTCATTCGTAAAATTGGGATGTTAAAATCAGTCGTTTCTATCGTAGATGGTTTCTATATATTCAAACTCATTTACAATGGCAGCGCCATAAATTAAATCGTTGTGCGTTCCGATTTGAAGATATCTGGATTCTCCATTTTCGATAGGTAATTCGTAATAGCAATATATATTTTCTGCATTTGGGTGTCCAAACTGATTTGTAAATTCAGAATAATTGTTAGATGTTTTGAAAAAATTTCTAACATCATCAAGATTCAACGTTTTTGCCGACGTAGAATATATATAAGGGTGTCCTTTAATACATCTTATTTCGTTGTCTATTGTGGAATCAGCATGAACAGTAAGCCCAACGGAATCAACTATTTTTTTACTATCATCGTACTCCAAAATACAATACTCATCTGCCGTATAGAAATCCATCTGGACGATGCCGATTTGTTTATCATTATACGTATTTTCATACATCAAATCCAAATAGCACCAGTAATATGTATTACCAGAACGAATTGGAAAACTTGTGAAGGCATTTTTGCTATGATCGCCATCATCGTAAGATTGTTCACCGCCTAAAATTCCATCCCAACCTATTTCATCGGTTGGTCCTGCATATATTGATAACAATTTGTCAATTTGGATTTCCAAATCTTCATCTTGTTCCCTGACATAAGGGGAGAATAAATTGTAAATTGCCTCATTATCTCTTTCATCTAAAGCATCAAACAATGCGGTTATAGCATCATTGTATGCAGTTTTTTCTTTTGAATCATCCATATAAACAAGTCCACAACTAGACAATGTTAGCAAATAAAGCACACATATCAAAAGAATAGCTACTTTTTTCATTTTCTTCTCCTCTCAATAGATTCAAGTTTTTAACTGTTCAAAAAATTCTTGTTTATTGCTTGTTTATTGCTAGTTTCGCCTTTGTATTACAAAGGCATAGGGCAAAGCCCATACCCCTAAGGTTGCGCGTATCCAAAGGCTCCCTCTGGGAGGGAGCTCCCGACGGAGTCGGGTGAGGGAGAGCGCGTTACAATGAAGTTAGCACAAACTTAAAGTCACGCAGTCTCCTTCCGTCACGCTAACGCGTGCCACCTCCCTCTCGGAGGGAGGCTTTCTATTAACTCCATTATAACACATATCGGCAGAGAAAACAAGTTCTCTGCCGAAGTTTTGTGCCCGCCTATTTCTCCGCTGAGAATGCAGAGAGAAACGCCGTCTTTTTTAATTATTTCTTTTTTTCCACCGCTTTAAGACCGAGCGCAAGCAATATTGAGCCCACGCTGTTCCCCGCCGCCGCTGCCATTATCCACAAAAAGCCTTCAAGGCTGTAAACACCTGCCGCCGCGAAAATAAATGCGTCGGCAATGCTGTGCTCAAAGCCGCAAATCGAGAAAACCATAACTCCCAGAATAACGGGCAAAGCCTTCATAAGCGGCGCCTCTGCACGCTTGTAGCCGTCAGCCGCAACGAACATTAAAACGCCGCAGAAAATCGCTCTTACAAAGGTCTCGAGATAATCTATCTCAAGCTTTTGATCTGCCGAAAGCTTTGCAAGCTCTGTTATCGAGGCTCCGTCGAAGCCTATATTTATCAATTCACCCATTATTACGGTGCCGACAAAATTTCCGAAAAGCACGAGCGCAAGAAACGCCGCGTGCTTCGGCTTTTCGTAAACGAGATAGCCTATTTTGCCGGTAAAAAGATTCAAATCAAACAGAAGGGTTGCAAAAAGTCCCAAAGTGAAGAGAAAAGCCGCCGCCACGGGGTCAAAGGGCTTTGTCACAAGCGACGCCGTTGCGCCGAGCGACACCGCCGCACCCGCCAAAACGGCTTTTAAAAAGTCGTTGATTACAGGCTTTAGTTTTTCCATATTTTTTCCTCTTAATCCTTATTCCAACGGTTTCCTTCCATTAAAACGGCCTTGCCGGCGGCAAGCGACTCCTTGACGTTTAATATCCTTTGGTTGTGCGACCCCTTGAATTTAAGCTCAAGGCTTCGCTCCTTTAAAACAAACGGACCGTCAACCAAAACGTCGCAGTAAGAAAGAAGCTCCGCGGCAAACGGCACCTCACCCGAGATAAGCCTTTCAAAGGTGTATCCGGAGTAGGCGGCAAGCTCAAGCCCTGCGCCTTTTATCATTTTCGCAAGAGGAATAAGCGCCTCTGCCTGTGAAAAGGGCTCGCCGCCCGAAAGGGTAACTCCGTCGAGAATGGGATTTTTCGATATTTTCTCAAATATCTCCTCGGGAGTCATAAGCGTTTTCTCGGTAAAATCCCATGTGTGCGCGTTATGGCAGCCCTCGCAGTGATGAGGACATCCCTGCACGAAAAGGGTGAATCTGAAGCCGGGACCGTCGGTGATAGATTCACCGACGGTCCCCGAAACGTTGATCATTTTCATTTGCAGTCTTCCGGAAGACCGTGCTTTACGCGGTCACGCTCCTCGGCGCGCTTTGCGTCGTTGAAACGGTCGAGAGTACCTACGAGATAACCCGTGATTCTTCTGATTCTCTCAAATCCGTAGCCGCTTCCGTCGTCCTCCTTGCGGTGGCACTTGGGACACTCGTCACCGATAATGCCGTTATATCCGCAAACGGGGTCACGGTCAACGGGATGGTTGATGGAGCCGTAGCCGATGCCGGTCTCCTTCATTATTCTTACTATCTTCTCAATAGTTTCAACATTGTTTGCGGCATCGCCGTCAAGCTCAACGTAGGTGATATGACCTGCATTGGTAAGAGCGTGATAGGGTGCCTCTATTTTGATCTTATCGTAGATGGGAATATTGTAATATACCGGAACGTGGAAGCTGTTGGTATAATACTCTCTGTCGGTTACGCCGGCAATAATTCCGTATTTTTTCTTATCTATTCTGATAAATCTGCCCGAAAGTCCCTCTGCGGGAGTTGCGAGAAGAGTAAAGTTCATGCCGTACTCTCTGCTGAACTTTTCGCACATATCTCTCATGAAGCCAACGATCTCAAGACCGAGGTTTCTTGCCTCCTGGGTCTCGCCGTGATGATGTCCGGTAAGAGCAACGAGGGTTTCCGCAAGACCGATAAAGCCGATAGAAAGAGTGCCGTGCTTGAGTATCTCGCCGATGTTGTCCTCAGGCTTCAATCCCTTGGAATTTATCCAGATTCCCTGTCCCATAAGGAAGGGGAAGTTCTTTACCTTTTTCTTCGCAACGATGCGATAGCGGTCTATAAGCTGACGGGAAACAAGCTTCATCTTGTTTTCAAGCTCATCGAAGAACCACTCGATGTTCCTGTTGCTTCTGATTGCGATTCTGGGAAGGTTTATCGAGGTGAAGCTCAAGTTTCCTCTGCCGTAGGTTATCTGCTTTGAGGGATCCACAAAGTTACCGATAACTCTGGTGCGGCAGCCCATGTAGGATACCTCGGTCTCGGGATGACCGGGCTTGTAATACTGAAGGTTAAAGGGAGCGTCGATGAAGGAGAAGTTGGGGAAAAGACGCTTTGCGGTAACCTTGCAGGCGTATTTCATAAGGTCGTAGTTCTTATCCTCGGGATTGTAGTTTACGCCCTCTTTGATCTTGAAGATGTGAATGGGGAATATTGCGGTCTCTCCAAAGCCAAGACCGTCCTCGGTTGCCTTTAAGATATATTTGATTACCATTCTGCCCTCGGGGCTTGTATCGGTACCGTAGTTGATGGAGGAGAAGGGAGTCTGTGCGCCTGCGCGGCTGTGCATGGTGTTGAGATTGTGAACGAGAGCTTCCATTGCCTGGTAAACTGCCTTTTCGGTTTCGGGAAGGGTTGCTTTAACCGCAAACTCCTTTACCTTTTCGATCATGGCATCATCGGTAATAAATGAAGCAAGCCAAGCCTTTTCAGCCTTCAGATATTCTTTGGTCATCTCAAGCGAGGGGAAAAGACCCTTTTCGGCCTCGATCTCCTTAAGCTTTGCCTTTGCGGCGGCGGTATCCACTCCTGCCTCGGGGAGTAAAAGCTCTATCGCCTTTCCGAGGTTGGTGGCATAAAGACGCTTATAGGTCTTTCTTACGCCGGGAGCCATTGAGAAATCGAAGTTGGGAACGCTCTGACCGCCATGCTGGTCGTTCTGGTTTGCCTGAATTGCAATACATGCAAGCGCTGCATAGCTTGCAATGTCGGCAGGCTCACGGAGGAATCCGTGACCGGTTGAGAAGCCGCCCTTGAAGAGCTCAATGAGGTCTATCTGGCAGCAGGTGGTGGTAAGAGTATAGAAATCGAAATCGTGAATATGAATATCACCGCTCTTATGAGCCTTCGACTGCTCTTCGGTGAGAATATATTTCTCGTAATAATCCTTTGCGCCCTCGGAGCCGTATTTGAGCATGGTGCCCATTGCGGTATCGCCGTTGATATTTGCGTTGTCACGCTTCATATCGCTCTCGCCTGCGTCGATGAAGGTGAGCTCATCGTAAATTCTCATGAGCTTGGAGTTCATCTCTCTCGAGCGGGTACGCTCTGCGCGGTAAAGAATGTATTTTTTGGCAACGTAAGCGTAGCCGTTTTCCATAAGGGTTGCTTCAACGGTATCCTGAACGTCCTCAACGCCGGGAGCTGATTCGGGGAATTTTGCCATAAGCTTCTCTTCTACTATAAGAGCAAGTCTTTCCGCCTCCATAGTGTCCTTTCTGTTGCAGGAGGTCATTGCCTTATCGATAGCGGAGGCTATCTTGGATCTGTCGTAGGTGACGTTTCTGCCGTCTCTTTTGGTGATTGTGGTAAGCATATCGGGATTTCCTTTCTCTTCGGAATTCATTAAATATTTTCACTATATCTTGATTGTGGAAATATTTTAACACACTATATATTGTATGTCAATACTATTTTGAAAAATATTTTGGCAAAAAAGAGCAAAATTTGCGGGGGCTTTTTGTGACTTTTCACAAAGACCTTGATATACCGTCGTTTGCGGGCTTTTCCGATTTATATTTTCCCCGCCGATTGACAAGATAAATAATAAATGTTATAATAAAGAAAACAAAAATCTTTCAGTTAAAGGATAAGATAATTATGTTCAGCAAAGAAATAAGCAAAGTCTGCGCATACTGTGAGCACTCGAAAATGCTTGCAAGCGGCAGGGCTGTTGTCTGCAACAAGAAAAAGGAGCTTTTGAAGCCCGACGGCGTTTGCTCCTCCTACCGTTACGACCCCTTAAAGCGCACTCCCGCCGAGAAAAACTGAATCAAATATCATATAATATAAAAAGGAATGTATATATGCGCAACATCCGGCGCGACATCGACCCCAAAAGAATCCGCCCGAACGACTTTGTGGCGCAAGTGAAGCAAGCGCAATCGCCCGCTACAAAGAGGATTTTTGCTGAAATCAAAAAATAAAAAAGAATCAGTTTTAGCGTGTTATCCTTAACGGAGAACACGCTAAAACTAAGTTTGCCCTTCGGGCAAGTGAAGTTATCTGCGATGTGAAGTTCACTTCGTGAGTGAAGTTTCGCCGTACGGCGAAGTAATGGCAAACTTAACTTCACTGTGAGCCTGCGGCGAACAAC